>CAZYHO010000508.1:0-3809 GCA_964647495.1 uncultured Akkermansia sp.
GCGGCTGGGAGGGAAGTGTGAGCAGATCGGTGGCGGGTGTGGTGGATGACCGCGAAGAACCCAAGGGCCGCACAACAGATCTCGACGGGCCGTCGCGTTCAGGGAAACCGCGAATGAACGCCAATGGACGCGAATCCGTGTTATTGGCGTCCATTCGCGTTCATTCGCGGTTTCGAAGATGCCGGTCCTTCGCCCTCACCTGTGCGAACGCCTCCCGCATCAAAACGCCACGTCGCCTTCCCAGAGCCGTTGCAGAAAACCCTGCCAGGCAGGATGTCAATGCCTTCGCTGGTGCGCCGGGGGCGCGAGGTGCGGCAGACGAACCCCGCTTGAAGGATGCGTTGAAACATCGGTCAGGAATCCGTCACTTTCGATTTGCATGCAAATCGAAAGTACTGGTTTCGCCTTGAGCATCGATCATGAGCCAGCTTGAAAGGCCGTGGTTTCTCGCGGAGCGCCGCACCTGGGAGCGCTGCAGTCGCCTGCGGCCTTGTGCCGTATCGGCATGGGTGCGCGGCTCTTGTGCGATGCCGCGAAAGTTGCGGCACTCTGTTCCTGGATCGGCTCCGCGCCAGGGCCGGCGAGCCGCAGGCGCTCCCAGGCAGGCTGCGCCGGCCACCATCCGCTTCCCATTTCCGCAACAAAACAACACGCTCAGAATTGAACCCGCAGCATGAAAAGTGTCCGTCGAGTGGGACACGTTCCCTGGATGCCGTCGCAAGAGGCGGAATCGACAAGCGACGAGAACGCACGTAAACAGCCTTCAGCAATCAGCCCCCCAAATGAATTTTCTGAAGCGCCATCCTTTTCCCATCGTGGCCGATTTTGACCGGGTGGTGGCGGTGTCGTTTGCGTTTCCGGAAGCGGTGTTGCGGCCGCTGGTTCCGCGGGGACTGGAGATCGATGGCTACGAAGGGCTGGGGTTCGTGGCGATGGCGCTGGTGTGGACGCGGCGGCTGCGGCCGGCTGGTTTCCCGGGGCTCCTGGGGCGGGACTTCTTTCTGGCGGGGTACCGGGTGTTCACGCGTTTCCACGATGAATCGGGCCGGCGGCTGCGGGGGCTGAAGATTCTGGGCAGCGAGACGGACAAGCGGTCGATGGTCTGGCTGGGGAATCTCATGACGGGCTATCGTTACCACAAGGTGAAGGTGAATCTGGAAACGCAGGGGAGCGTCACGCGCGTGCGCACCTTCGGCCCGGATGGCGCCGCAAGACTGGACATCACATTCGATGACCGGGGCGGCGAAGTGCCGCTGCCGGCGGGTTCTCCGTTTCCCGACTGGCGCACGGCGCGCCGATTTGCGGGGCCCATGCCGTTTACGTTCAGCCCGCATGGGGACGGCGCGTTCGTGGTGGTGGAGGGCAGCCGCGAAAGCTGGACGCCGCGACCGGTGGCGCTGCTGGACTGGAAGGCGGCGCTTTTCGACGAACCGCCGCTCCACGGCACGAAGCCGATTCCCGCGAACGCGTTCGCCGTGAGCGGCGTTTCTTACCGATGGGAGCGCGGGCGTGTGGCACGGTCTGCGGCCGCCGCATGAAACCGCGCGGAAAATGGCAGGGCGCGGGAGTGATCCTGCAGTTCAACTGGCCGCTCTATGCTGCGGCCGCGGTGGTGATGGCGCTGGGCGTTGCGGGCGCGATGCTGGCGAACATCGTATGGCTGCGGCTGGCGTGCGCGCTGGCCGCGGCGGGGGCGGCGTATTTCATCCTCGTTTCACTGGGCGTTTCCTATTTGGTGTACGACAGGTCCGACCTGTACCGCTGGGGCTGGCTGAAGCGGGCGCTGGGCGAGGGAAAACCAAAGGGAGTCGCCGTGTGCCATTCGGGATTCGACGAAGTCTCCGGGCCGCTGGCAGAAGTGCTGCGACCGGAAACGATGACGGTGCTGGACCACTTCGATGCCGGGCGTATGTCGGAGCCGTCCATCCGCCGCGCGCGGCGCCTCTACCCACCGGCGGCGTCTCTGCCTGCGGCGTTCAATGCGTGGCCGCTGGCCGGGAAATCGCAGCACGCCATTTTCGGGCTGCTGGCGATCCATGAATTCCGCACCGAGGCGGAACGCGTGCAGTGGTTCACGGAGGCGCGCCGCTGCCTGGCGGAGGGCGGCAGGATCATCGTGGCGGAACACCTGCGGGACGCCGCGAACTTCATCGCATTCGGCCCGGGGTTCCTGCACTTCCATTCCGCCGCGGCGTGGCGACAGAGCTGGGAGGGCGCCGGTCTGGTGCTGGTGGATTCTTTTCGCGTCACGCCGTGGATTGGCGTGTTTGTTTTGACTGCGCCATGACCGGACTCCTCATCATCCTGCTGCGAGTCGCCGGAGGCGGCATGCTGCTGCTGGCGGCGCTGCACATCGTCATCGGCCGGAGACTCCGCTGGGCGGAAGACTGCAAGCGGCTGGCGCCGGTGAATGAAGCCATCTTCCATGTGCACACGCTGTTCATCTGCCTGGTGCTGGTGCTCATGGGGCTGCCGTGCATTTTTCAGCCGGCGGTTTTTCTGGAGCCCACAGCCGCCGGAGCATGGATGGCATGGTCCGGTACGGTGTTCTGGGCGGTGCGGCTGTACTGCCAGTGGTTCGTCTACCCGTCGCATCTGTGGCGGGGGAAACGCGCGGAGACCGCCGTGCACCGGGTGTGCACGATTCTATGGGCAGGACTGACCGCGCTCTTCAGCGCTTGCGGCGCGGTGCAGGCCGGCTGGCTGTGAGCCCTGCGCCGCACGCACGGCGCTGAACCACGCCAGCGCGAGGAAGCAGGCGTTGAGCGCCAGCATGCCGGGCGCGGAAACAAGCAAGTCCGGCGCGCGGGAAATCTCCAGGGCGTTCATGGTGACGATGGCCGCTGTCTGCACCGCGGCGCAGGCACGGGGAAAACGGTGCGTGAACGCCCACACGCCCAGCAGGACTTCCCCGCAGCCGATCACCACAGTGGCCGGACGCGCGAGGTCTGCGCCAAACATGCGGGCCACGATCATTTCATGGCGGGGAATGCCGTTGAGGATCTTGCTGTAAAGTCCGTGGAAAACCCACACGGAACCGATGAGGAGTCGCAGGGCACGGTGCAGAAGGCGCTGATCGGGCGGCGTGATACCTCGAACTTGCGCGCCACAGCACGATGCGCAAGGGGCGCCATTGAACGGCTCGCGCAATCCTGGAAGAACGGTTATCCTTTCTTCACTGGCGGCCGCGTCTCCGCGGTGGCGCGGCGTGCCATGGGAATTTCATCGCATGGCACGTTGTGCGCAGCGGGCGGGCCGCCGGAATCATTCACATCTCCACACATTCACTTATGAAGATCATCGCAACCATCGCGGGCGTTCTGCTGGGCGCGCTCTTTGTCATGGCCGGGGTCCTTGTCCTGTTCAACCTGGTTTCCGACCCGAATCCTCCGAAGGAGGGCACACCGCCGGCGCTGTTTATGGGCGCGCTGGAACCCACCGGCTACCTTTCCTTTGTCAAGGTGCTGGAGATCGTGGGCGGTGTGCTGGTGGCGATCCCCAAGACGCGGAATGTGGGGCTGCTGGTACTGGGACCCATCATTGTGAACATCATCGCCTTCCATGTGTTCATCACAAAGGGGGAGGGATTGTTCTCCCCCATGCTGCTGGCGATCTGCGCGTTGGCGCTGTTCCTCCTGTGGGTCGAGCGCCGGGCCTTTGGCGCGCTGGTGCGGCGCCCGCCGGCGGCAACGTAAGGGACGCGGCCATAAAAGATTCGTCAACCGACGCTGATTTTCTGGAGCACGATGGTAGTGCGGCATGATCTGGTTCTCGGGTAGGGCGGCGCGTCCCGCCCGCCGTATCCGGCG
>CAZYHO010000509.1:0-3807 GCA_964647495.1 uncultured Akkermansia sp.
CGCCCCACCCCGAAGCTTTGCGTCCAGCAACAGTGTCCGAAAGCAAGTGGCTGACTTCTGATCTCTGGCTTGCGTGGGACGCATCGCCCTACCCGCGAATCCCTTCATCTTCAATCAAGTGCCACAGTACGGAAATCCTCCGTGACCAGAGATTGACGCGGCCAGCTCTGCCATGCGATTCTCCCGCGGCACCCTGCTCTACCTCTCGCTCGGTCTCGCTCTCGCGGTATTTCTCGGCGTCTGTGTTCTGAATCGCTCCGATGTCGCGCGCTGAGGGGGGGCTTCGCGGCAAAGCTTTTGCCCCCTCGCGATTCGTCCCTACACTCGCACTCGCCGGCGCCATGAAAGAACCACCCGCCAAAGCGCACTTCTCCGCGCGCGACTGCTGGCAGGCCATCCAGAATCGCTCCGGCGTCCTCTTTCTCTCGTTCTGCCTGGCCTTCATGGCCGCAGTGGTAGCCGTCACCGCCGTCAGGCCGTCCTTTTTCCCGCCGCTGAAGTACACGGGCCGCGTCCTCATGCAGGTCGAGTACCTCGCCGACCCGACAACCAGCGACGTTGTCCGCTCCGAGTTCGCAGTCATCACTTCCAAGGAAACACTCTCCAAGGTCGTCGCGAAACTCGACCTCGTCGATCGCTGGAAACTCGGCAGCCTGGACCAAGCCTGCGTCACGCTCTCGAGCATGATCGACATCTCCGAGGAGCCGGGCACCGACCTCATCGCCATCAAGGTGCTCGGTACCGACAAGGACGAAGCCGCCGAGCTGGCCAACGCCGTCGCCGATGCGTACGTCAACCGGCGCAAGGAGATCAAGGCTGAGCGCGTCCAGACGGGTTTTCACATGCTGAGCCAGGCTATCGATGGCCAGACCCGGGAGGTCGAGCGCGCCCGCGCCAAAATGCTCGAGATCGTCCAGGAGGGGATCGGCTTCGGGTACGGCTCTCGGGACCGCTTCACCCGTTGGGCGGGCAGCCACGATGGACCGAACAGCGATCTGTTGGACGCCCGGCGGACAGCAACAGCACCCCGGAACAAGGAAGGCGAAGAACTCCTCGCCAACGTGGAAAGGATCACGGCGGAGACGAAAGCGGACGGCATCGGCGACCCCGATCCGGAGATGTACGCCCGGTACCAGCAGGCCGTGGACGCATGGAAAATGGCAAACCACATCCTCGACCAGATGATCCAGGAGCAGGAGCGCGCCCGCAGCGTCTTCATCACTCCCCGCAAGCCGGCCACCATTCACGAAAGAGCCGTCCCGGCCAAAACCAACTCGTCCTGGTCGCCCAACTTCGCCTTGCAGCTCGGTCTCGTGATGCTTGGCGTCCTGTTCGGCCTGCTCCTCGGCCTCGGCCTCGCGTTCTTCTTCGGCGTCCGTGTCATGAATCGCCCTGGCGCCGCGCGCTGAGCGAACGCTTTTCTCCGCTACCAAATCTTTTGCTCCCTCGCCATCCGTCCATATACTCGCCGCCATCATGAAGCAGCCACCCGGCGCACGACGACCACTGGCAGGTCGGCTCCAAACGTTGCGGCATCATTCTCTCTCGTTCCTCTTCCTCTTCGCCGTGGTGGCCGTCCTCATATCGAAACAATACCGTGGGCGCGTCGTCATGGCGGTCGATCCTCTCTCGGGTGTGGCAGTCGGCGGCACCGTTCATGTGCTGCCGGGCGCCAGCGTCACGGAAGACGCCTCGCTTCCGCCTCCGAGTCAGCCGCCCGGCGGCTGGAACCAGCAGGTTCCCGTCGTCGTCGTCGTCGCCATGGAAGCCACGTCGTCGCTGCCCGTCGAGTTCGCGACCATCACATCCAAGGAAACCCTCTCCCAGGTCATCGGGAAGCACAACCTCGTCGACCGCTGGAAACTCGCCAGCCTCGAAGAAGCCTGCGTCAAGCTCTCGCGCATGATCGCAGCCTCCGGGAAACGCGGCACCGACCACATCGAGATCGAAGTACGCGGCCCCGACAGGAACGAAGCCGCCGCACTTGCCAACGCCGTCGCCCTGGCGTATACGGACCGGCGCCAGCAACTCGCGACCGAACGCCGCTAAATCTTCTTTTGCCCTCACACAATCCGTCCATATACTCGTTTCCACTATGAACCAGCAACCCAGCGAAGCCCACCTCCACGCGCTCGACTACTGGCAGGTTATCCGCAACCGCTACGGTGTCATCCTTCTCTCGTTCTTCCTCGTCTTCATGACCGCGGCCGTCGTGACCGCCGTCATGCCGAAGAAGTACCCCGGGCGCGTCCTCATGCAGGTCGAGCGTCTCTCGGGTGTGACCGCCGGCGATTTCATCGATCCGCTCTCGGGCGTCCGCAGCATGAACAACATGTCGTTCCTGCCCACCGAGTTCGCGATCATCACATCCAAGGAAACACTTTCCCAGGTCATCAAGAAGTACAACCTCGTCGATCGCTGGAAACTCGCCAGTCTCGAAGAGGCCTACGTCAAACTCTCGCGCATGCTCGACGCCTCCGAGAAACGCGGCACGGACCTCATCGAGATCGAGGTGCTCAGCACCAACAAGGACGAAGCCGCCGAACTCGCCAACGGCGTCGCCGAAGCCTACATCAACCGGCGCAAGGAGATCGAGAGCGAACGCGTCAACATGGGCTTCCAGACACTGAGCTACACGCTCAAGGGCCAGGCCCAGGAGGTCGACCGCGCCCGCAACAAGATGCTCGAACTGGTGCAGGATCTCGGAATCGTGGACTTCGGAGCCACGGCTCCATGGGCCAGCAGTCGCGGCACCGAAACGAACAGCGGCCAGCCATATCTGTTCATGGACGCCCAGCGCACAACGCTGCAGAAACGCCACGAGCTGGCCGATTTCAAGGCTCAAATGGAATCGCTCAAGGACAAGGAAGGCGAGGCCCTCATCAGCGCGGCAGCCGGCCTGAGCATGCTGGATCCGAAAATCCAGGCGGTCTATGGCCAGTACCTCATGGATCAGCGCCAGGCCGCACAGCTCGAGAGCAGCGGGTTGGGTGAAAACCACCCGGATATGGTCTCCATCCGCTCCGGCATGGCCATGCAGCGCACCCATCTCAATGCCGCTGTGGAGCAGCTCAAACAGAACCTGAGAGATAAAATCGTTACGGCCGAAGAACTCCTCGCCAACGCGGAGCGGATCACGCAGGAGAAAAAAGAGGACAGCATCCTCGACCGCGGGAAATACGCCCAGTACGAGCAGGCCAAGGACCAATGGGGAATGGCGCAGCACATCCTCAACCAGATGATCCAGGAGCAGGAGCGCGCGCGCGTCGTCAACCTCATGCCCCGCAAACCGGCCACCATCCACGAAAGAGCCACTCCGGCCAGAACCTATTCGTCTCCCAATTCCGCCTTGCAGCTCGGCCTCGGCGCCCTGCTCGGGCTGCTGCTCGGCCTCGGGTTCGCGTTTTTCCTCGAGTACCTCGACACCAGCGTGAAGTCGCTTGACGATGTCGAGCGTTACCTCGGTGTGCCGGTCCTCGCCGTCATTCCAAAAGACGTCGGCATCCTCCACAAACAAAGCGGCGTCAGCCCGGACGCCGAAGCCTACCGGATCCTCCGGACAAACATCGAGTTCAACCGGAAAAGCGCCGACGCCAACGCCATCACCATCGTCTCAGGCGGCGCTGGCGAGGGCAAATCGACCACCCTCGTCAACCTCGCCTACATCTGCGCCCAGGGCGGTTACAACACCCTCATGATCGACGCCGACTTGCGCCGCCCGAAACTCCACACGTTCTTCGATATCAACAATTCGGTCGGCCTCACCAATTACCTGACCACCGACCTCCAGCTCGAGGACGTCATCCT
>CAZYHO010000510.1:0-3804 GCA_964647495.1 uncultured Akkermansia sp.
CTGGCCGCGGACACGGATGGCGACGGGCTGCGCGACGGAGTGGAAACCAACACCGGCACCTTCGTGAGTGCCACTGACACCGGAACCAATCCATTCATGGTGGATACCGATGGCGACGGCACGGGCGACGGCGCGGAAGTGACGCTCGGCACGAACCCTCTGGTGGCCAACCCACCGCCCAGTGTCATCGCCACCGGCGGCACATTCACGACAGAGCACGTCTGGACACGCAGCGCGGTGCAGATCACCGGCAGCGCGGCCGCCGCCGAAGAGGTGCTCGACGATCCCTCGTATCCCGAGGAGGACAGGATTACGGCTCAGACGCGATACATTCATTTCCATGACGATACGCCGCCGCCATGGTTCATCTCGACTTCCAGCCCCTATCCGCTCTGGGATCCGGCGAATGGCGGAGCCGGATTCGGTGCCCGGGACGACTTCGCCTTGCGCAGCCGCGGGAAGATTCTCATCACGCACCCCGGCACGATCTGGTTCAACTGCAACAGTGATGACGGATTCAGCCTGCGCATCAATGGCAATGAAATCGGCAGCGTGGGGGACCGTGGCCGCGGGGACACGCTTATGTCCGTCGACCTGGAGGCCGGTGAGCACGACCTGGAGCTGGTGCACTGGGAGCGGGCCGGAGGAGCGGGGGTGAGCGTGCTTGTGTATCGGGCGCCGAGCGAGGAACAACCTGATGCGGTCACCGAGGATCTGTGGCAATTGGTGGAGGCCGCTCCGGGCGCGCCTGAAAGCACGCTCGCCATCACCAGTTTCTCGTACGATGCCGCCACCACCACGCTGAACCTGAGCTTCACGTCGGAGGCCGGCGCCACGTACGCGCTCGAATATACCACCGGGTTCCAGCCGGCCGGAGCGCCCGCGGCCGCCGCGAAATGGAACCCCGTGCCCGGTTACGGATCGATCGCGGGTGCGGCTGGCACGACGGCCATCGCGCCGCTGAATACCAGCACGCTGGTGACGCCGGGCGGCCAGTTGCCGGACAACTCGACCTGCTTCCTGCGGGTGCGGCGGCTGTGACGCGGGGCGTGTTCGCGTTCGCCCGGCGGGCGAACGCGCTCGGCCTGCCCGGCCTCGATTTCAGGCCGGCCGGTTGGCGTGGCCCGTGGCGTCCGGCTCAGTGGAGTCGGCCGCTTTTACGAAGCGAGACGTCCCACGATCGCCTCGGTCATCTCCAGCGTGCCCACCTTGTGCGTGCCTTCGCTCCAGATATCGCCCGTGCGGAAACCATCGGCGATGGCCGACTCGACGGCCGCTTCGATCGCGGCGGCCGCGTCCTCCCGGCCGAACGAAAACCGCAGCATGAGCGCGGCCGAGAGGGTCTGGGCGATCGGATTGGCCACGCCCTGGCCGGCGATATCCGGCGCGCTGCCACCGCTTGGCTCGAACAACCCGAAGTACAGCCCTCCCGGCTTTTGCGCGCCCAGGCTGGCGCTCGGGAGCATTCCGAGACTGCCGGCGATCATGGCCATCTCGTCGCTGAGGATGTCGCCGAAGAGGTTTTCGGCGAGCACCACGTCGAAGCTGCCCGGTCGCCGGATCAACTGCATGGCCGCATTGTCCACGTAGAGGTGTTCGAGCGCGACATCCGGGTAGGCGCGGCCGACCTCGCTCACGGTGGCGCGCCACAGCAGGCCGTTTTCGAGCACGTTCGCCTTGTCGATGGACGTGACTTTCCGTTTTCGCTGTCGGGCGGCGGCGAACGCGACATGCGCGATGCGTTCGATTTCACTTTGTTTGTAGACCATGGTGTCGACCGCGGTCATTTCGCCGTCCACCTCGCGGCGGAATTTCGGCTGGCCGAAATAGAGGCCGCCTGTCAGTTCGCGGACACAGAGCACGTCGAAGCCGCCGGGGATGAGTTCGTTTTTGACCGGCGAGGCGTGGGTGAGGGCGGGGAAGCAGACGGATGGGCGGAGGTTGGCGAAGAGGCCGAAGTGTTTTCGGAGCGGCAGCAGGGCGCCGCGTTCCGGCTGTTCGGCGGGCGGGAGGGACTCCCACTTTGGACCGCCGACCGAGCCGAAGAGGATCGCGTCCGCGGACTCGCACGCCGCGAGCGTTGCGGGCGGCAGCGCCCGGCCGGTCGCGTCGATCGCCGCGCCGCCGACCGGTTGTTCGTCGAGCCTCAGGGCAAAGCCGAAGATTTCTCCCGCGCGACGCAGTACGGTCAGCGCCGCGTTCATGACTTCGGGACCGATGCCGTCTCCGGCGAGCACGGCCACACGCAATGGTTCACTCATGCGCGCGAGACATGCCGCACCCGTGCACCGGAGCAAGCGGAGATTTCCCGGAGGGCCTCCGCTTCACCTGTCGACGGAAAATGAAAAAGCGATCAGCGAACCCGGCGGGCATGAGCGCCCCGGAAAACGAGGCGCCCGAGGCAGCCGCGGCGGCCGCGACGAGCGCGGCCACGCCGGGCACGTTCTGCCGCCTGTTTGCCATCGACCCGCGTTCGCTGGCGGCCTTCCGCATCGCCATCGGGCTCCTGCTGCTGGCCGACCTGGGTGGCCGTCTGACCGACCTTCATTCGATGTACACGGACTCGGGCATGTTCCCGAGGGCGGAAATCCAGGCGCGGTACACGACGCCGTGGAATTGGTCGTTTCACTTCGGCGGCGGATCGGCGGCGTACCAAAGCGTGTTGTTTGCGCTCGCCTTCGGAGCCGCCGGCTGCCTGGTCGCGGGGTATCGCAGCCGGTGGGCGGCGTTGATATCCTGGCTGCTGCTGCTCTCGATCCAGAACCGCGTGCCGCCGATCCTGAATGCCGGTGACGGGCTGCTGCGGCTGCTGCTCTTCTGGGGCTTGTTTCTTCCGCTCGGATGTTATGCGTCGCTGGATCGCCGCGCCGCCGCCCGGACCACCCGGACCACCCGGACCACACAGCCGGCGCGTTCCCTGAAAAAACCCAAATCTCAGCCCTCTCGCACCGGAGACCAGGCAGCCGCGCCGGCGCCGCAAGCGGTGATCTCGGTGGCATCAGCCGCCATTCTCCTTCAGATGGCATTCCTGTACTTCTTCTCGGCGATCTACAAGTCGAACCCGGATTGGTATGGCGGCCGCGTGATCGAAGCCACGCTGGCGCACGATTTTTATGCCAGGCCGCTGGGCGAATGGCTCTTGAGATTTCCGCAGTGGCTCGCGGTCATCACAGTGGCTGTCTTCGTGCTCGAATGGGCCGGTCCGCTTCTCCTCTTTGCGCCGTGGAAGACAGCGCGCCTCCGGATCGCGACGGTCGCCTGTCTGGCAGCCATGCACCTCGGCATCGCGGCCTGCCTGCATGTCGGGCCGTTTTCGTTTATCGCGCTGGCTGGCCTGATTCTCTTTCTTCCGGCGGAGTTCTGGGAAATGCGGTTGTTCCGCGGCCGGTTCCCGCTGTCCGGTCCTCCGGCCGCGCGCGCTCCGGTTCAGGACCGCCGGCTCGTGGTGGGCGGCTACCGGCTTCGCCCATGGGATGCCGTCTGCGGCCTGCTGCTGGCTTATGTGATCTGGCTGAACATCGCCGGAGTGGTGAACCACTGGCGGGGAAAGCCCGCCGTCCGCGGGCCGGGCCTGCTGGATTCCGCGCTGGGGCTGGCGCAGCGATGGGCGATGTTCGACGAAGCGCCATCGATGGACGGATGGTACGTCGCCCGCGCCCGGCTCCGCGATGGCACCGAGGTCGATCTGCTTCAACGCGGCGCCTCGGTCGACTGGCGCCGGCCTCCCCATCCTGCCGACAGTTACCCGAACCACCGATGGGCAAAGTGTTTCCGCGAAATGGCCTACTTCGATGCCTTGGGGTT
>CAZYHO010000511.1:0-3803 GCA_964647495.1 uncultured Akkermansia sp.
CTGAGTGGTTCGCGCCGCCCGCCAAACCAAAACCGCTCGACGCCGCGAAACCGGACGCGCGCATCGATATCTTTGTCGCCTGGAAAGCAGAGGCCGGCGCTCCCGAGAAAGAATCCCGTCTTGACGCGTGGATCACGGATCTCGCGACGCGGAAACCGGCTGCCCCGACACCGTGGATCTATTCCGGTTCCCACCTCAACGACCAGCAGCAGTTCGCCGCGGAGGTCGATGGTTCCATCGTCGCGCTTTACCACGATGCGCGCGCGCTCATCAACAGCCCGCGTGAGGGCGCCGACAACGACGAGCAGTGGGAACCCGCAAAAGACGTGCCCCCGAAAGGAACCCCGGTGACCGTCATCATCCGGCCCGCAGAAAAGAAACCTTAGCGGGCCCTGTAACGTTCCGCTGAAAATGCTTCTGAGGTGGGTTATGAACGAATCCACACCCATCGGCACGGCCGCAAACGAACCCGATCCATGCCCCAACTGCGGCCGCCCATTGCCGGGCGGCGCCCTGGCGGGCCTGTGCCCGGCGTGTCTGCTGGAACAGGGCGCGGAAACAGAACCCGCCGGGACATCCGCCGCGGCCTCGGCCAGCCGTCGCCGCTTCGAACCGCCGCCGCCGGATCAGGTGGCGGCGCTCTTTCCGCAGTTGGAAATCGTCGGGCTGCTGGGCGCGGGTGGCATGGGCGCGGTCTATCATGCCCGCCAGCCGGAACTGGACCGTCTGGTAGCCCTCAAAATCCTGCCGCCCTCGAACGCGGACGGCGCGAACTTCGCCGACCGCTTCAACCGCGAGGCGCGCGCGCTGGCCCGCCTGAGCCACCCGAACATCGTGGCGATTTACGAATTCGGGCGCGTGGCGGAGTGGCCGTATTTCATCATGGAGTACGTCGACGGCGCCAATCTCCGGCAGTTGGAGAAAGCCGGCCGCCTTTCGCCTCGCGAGGCCCTCCAGATCATCCCGCAGATTTGCGATGCGCTGCAATACGCGCATGACGAGGGTGTGGTGCATCGCGATATCAAGCCGGAGAACGTGCTGATCGACCGCCGCGGCCGCGTGAAGATCGCGGATTTCGGGCTCGCGAAGATCCTCGAGACGGACGCGGAGTCGTTCCGGCTCACGGCCGAGGGCCAGGTGATGGGCACGCCGCATTACATGGCGCCGGAGCAGGTCGAACGCCCGCTGGCCGTGGACCACCGCGCGGACATCTACTCGCTGGGCGTCGTCTTTTACGAAATGCTCACCGGCGATCTGCCGCTGGGGAAATTCGCGCCGCCCTCGCGCAAGGTGCACGTGGACGTGCGCCTCGATGAAATCGTGCTGCGCGCGCTCGAAAACGATCCCGAGCGCCGCTACCAGCAGGCCAGCGAGGTCAAACAGCGCGTCGAAACGGTGGTGGACACTCCCGCGTCGCCGGCCGCCGCCGCCGCCGGAAACCGCAAGCCGGCCGCCACCACCGGCCGCGGGCGCCGCGCCCTGTGGGTGACCGCGCTCGCCGTGCTGGCCGCCGTGTTCGTTTCCTCATCCCTTTTCATGGTCCATGTGATCGACCCGCTGCGCGGGCTCATGAAGGGCCGGCCAAGAGTCCACCAGCAGGCGGCCCTCGACCCCGTCCGCGGCACGATGACCGCCCATCTCCCGGGCCAGGGCACAGTCGAACTGCTCGCCATCGCCGAGCGCGGGGCGGGCGCCAACCAATGGTGGCGGCCGGACGGCGCGCCTGAATCCAGCGCCCTCTACGATCTGCGCAACCCGGCCGAAAACGTGGAAAACGGCCGCCTCTCCAGAGACGTTCTTTTCCGCGTGGCCGGGCTGCCGGCCGGAGCGGACGGACCGGTTTTCGATGCCGATCCCGCCTCCGGTCACGCCGCGAAAACCGGCGCGGTGTTCCGTGATGGCAGCGAAATGCCGGGCGTCGTCCAGGCCCGTTTCGCGTGGCCGGCGGATGCCCGCAAGGCGACGCTCCGCGCCGGTGTGGCCCTGGACCCGTGGCGGACCATCCACACGTATCACATGGAAAGCCAAAGCTCGACCCACTCGCCCTTGCGCGGCGATCCACGCTGGAACGTCGTCGTCCACTCGACAGCGGACGGCCGCGACGGCGCGCAGGTCACGCTGCTCCTCCAACGCGATCATCGCGACTGGCGCACGCGCGTCGTCGCGGTCGATGCGGGCGGCGCCGTCCACGACTACCGCAATGCGACAGGTACGCCCAGCGACGGCGCAGCGACATGGACCTACCAGTTCCACGGCCTCCCGCTCTCGTCGGTGAAGGAATTCCGCGTCGAGGTGTGCCCGGTCCACTGGATCGAGTTCCGCAACGTGCCGCTGCACCCGCGGTCGCCGTTGCCGCCCCCGCAACCGCGGCGCTTTTACACGGTCATCGAGCGCACGTTCGACGCGTTGATCGATTTCGATACCGGCGACACGGCGGCATTCCCGTTCGCGGTGTCACGCGAAAACGAAAACCGGGAGCGGCCGGATTCCCGCGCCTCCGATCCTTCCGCGGCGCCGGCTGAGGACGCCCCGCCGGATGCAATGCAACCTCGCTCCCCCGCCTTCCGCCTCTGGACGCGACAACACGGCTACGACGCCGCGGTGGGCACGGGTGAACTGCAAGTGCTCGATGCCACTTTCGCCGCGGTGCCCGATGACATGTGGGACACGCTCACTGCGCAGGAAGTCGTGGACCGTCACTACCGCGATACATTCACCCCGCGCGCCCTCTCGCCTCATTCTGAAACGAGCCCGTTCCGAACCTACGTTTACCGCACACGCGAGGATGGGTTCGGCCTGCTCCAATTCGTGCGCCTTGAGGAAGGCGGTTCGGAAGTCACGCTGCGACTCAAGCGCGTCGACGATCCGTTCGCCCATCGGCCGCCGGTCGCTCCCGCCAGCGAGACACCAAGACCCGCTCCCGCTCCCGACGATCCACAATGAGCCCCGACTCCGATGCCGCCTCCACCGCGCCGCGCGGCGACCTCTTTCTCACCACGCGGTGGTCGATGGTGATCGCCGCCGGGCACGCGTCATCGCCCGACTCCGAGCACGCCCTGGCCGACCTCTGCCAGGCTTACTGGTATCCGCTTTACGCCTACGTGCGCCGCCAGGGCCATTCCCGCGAGGACGCCGAGGATCTCACGCAGGCATTCTTCGCCCGCTTTCTCGAGAAAAACCCGTTCGCGGGTCTCGCCGCCGAACACGGGAAATTCCGCGCCTTCCTCCTCGCCTCACTCAAACACTTCCTCGCCAACGAATGGGACAAGGCACGCCGCCAAAAACGCGGCGGCGGCGCCATTCACCTCTCGCTCGACTGGCAGGACGCCGACAAACGTTACCACCTCGACCCGCCCGACCCCTCCAGCCCCGAACGCGCCTTCGACCGCGCCTGGGCGCTCGCCCTCCTCGAACGCGTCATCCTCCGCTTGCGCGACGAATGCGCCGCCGCCGGCAAAGCTCCCCTCTTCGATCTCCTCAAAGGATCCCTGACCGCCGCCGAACCCACACCCTACGCCGATGCCGCCCGCCGGCTCGGCATCGACCAGGGCGCCCTCCGCGTCGCCGCCCACCGCCTCCGCAAACGCTATCGCCTCCTCCTCCGTGACGAAATCGCCCACACCCTCACAGACCCCGACCTCGTCGCCGAAGAATTGCGCTCCCTCCAGGCCGCTCTCGCGGGATAAACCGCCACCGCTTGTATCATCGGAAACGCAATCGAACCTCAATCCGGCCGCGCAGCCAGCCCAACCGGAAACCGTTATGTAGAAGTCCCCCCCTTCAGGCCAATACCGTTCACATAA
>CAZYHO010000512.1:0-3801 GCA_964647495.1 uncultured Akkermansia sp.
TCACTGCAAGCGCAAGAAGTATGGAGCCGCGCCGCCGTGTCAATGGCCGACCGCGGCCAAGGCCGGCGTGCTGGCGTTTCGCACTGGCTGAGGTGTGGCGACAGCCGCCGGAGCCCGGCGGGCTACTCTCTGGGTTGCGAGGGATCGTACATGATCTGGATATCGGCGTCGCGGGTGCCGAGGAGGTGCTGGGCGCGGATGAGGGCGTTGCGGGTGGAGAGGTTCGGGTTGCTGACGGAGCCCGGGAAGACGTTGTCACGACCGAGGACGTCGACCATGCCGGAATTTTTGAGGACGCGGTAGACGTCCTTGGAGGCGCCGCTGACGAGGAGGTGGCGGAATTTCGAGTGCATGAAGCGGACGAGTTCCTCGAGTGCCATGACGCTGGTGGCGTCGAGGTGTCTGGCGTTGCGCATGCGGAGGATGATGATGCGGAGGTTGGTATCGGCGGCGAGTCGCTGGATTTGTGTGCGGAACAATTCGGCGGCGCCGAAGAAGAGTTCGCCTTCGACGTGAACGATGGAAATGGCGGGATGCTGGCGCGGGGCATTGGCCTCGGCGGCGGCGAGATGGCCCTGCGGAGTGAAGGCGTATTCGACGAGTTCCGGGCGCGAGGCTTTGCGGAGGTAGAGGAGGATCGAGAGGCCGACGCCGGCGAAGATGGCGACCTGGAGCGGCATGAGGAGGGTGGCGAGCAGCGTGACGATCAGGGTGGCGGCGTCGGAGCGCGTGGCGCGAAAGCAGATGCGGAGATGTCGCGGATTGACGAGCGTGAAGGCGACACTGATGACGAGTGTGGCCAGGGCGGCGCGCGGGAGGTGGCCGACGGCGGCGCCGAGCGTGAGAGCGACGGTGGCGCAGAGGACCCCGGCGACCAGGCTGCTGGCCGGGCTGACGGCGCCGGAGGCGTGGTTGAGCGAGCTGCGCGTCAGCGAGCCGCTGGCCGGCAGGCCGCTGAGGAAGGAAGTGGCCAGATTGGCGGCGCCGACGCCGAGGACTTCCTGGTTGAGGTCGACGCGGTCGCCGGTGCGGCTGGCGAGCGATTTCGAGATCATGGTGGCCTCGAGGGCGGCGACGAAGGCGATGGCGAAGGAGAGCCCCATGAGCGGCCCGAGGCGCGTCCAGACGGAGGGGTCGGTGAGATCGGGCATGGCCGGCACGAGGTCGCGGACGGTGAACGCGGACAGCGTGTCCACCGGGAAGCCGGCCCTGGCGAGGGCGGCGCCGGTGGCGGCGCCGGCGGCGAGGGCGAGGGCGAAGGTCGGGAGGCGGGGCCAGCGGAGACGGAGCCCGAAGTGGACGGCCAGGGTGACCAGTGAGATGAGGAGGGCGGGCCACTGGGAATCGGGCAGCCGCGGGACGAGGCCGGCGATGAGGCCGGCGAACGTAGTGGCGCCGCCGCCGGCGGGCAGGCCGAGGACGGGGGCGAGCTGATTGGCGATGATGAGCAGGGCGCAGCCGGCGAGATAACCGACCATGACCGAGCGGCTGACGTACTGGAGGAGGTCGGCGAGGCGGCAGTAAGAGGCGACGACGAGCATCGCGCCGGCCATGAAAATGAGGACCGGGAGCATTTCGTCGCGGTCGTGCGCGGGGAGCAGGGCCATGCCGCTGAAGACGAGGAAGGCGGTGGCATTGGTCGGCCCGAGGATGGCATGGCGCGAACTGGAGAGGAGCGGGCCGACGAGCGAGGCGACCGCGGCGCACGTCAGGCCGTGGGAAATGGGAACGCCGGCCATGGCGGCAAAGGCGAGCCCCTGGGCCACGGCGAGCAGGGCGACGTTGAACCCGGCCACAGCATCCTTGCGCAGACGGCGCCACGAGTATTGCCGCCAGAAACGGCGGGCCGGCAAGAACTCGAGGGAATTCTCCAGCAATGCGCGCCGCAGCGCACGGGCACTGGAGCGGAGCGCGGAGGCGGGATTCATGCGACGGCATGACCATCGCCTGTCCAGGCCGGCTTGCAAATGGAGAGGAGGATCGGGGGGCTTCTCCGAAGTCTCATTCCTTTATTGCGCCCGCAGCCAACCCGTCACAGGATCGCCGCCGTGCCGCAACCTGCCCGTCGCCCGGCCCGGCTCCAGCCTGGCATCCGGCTCCGCTTGCCACGCCGGCAGCCCGCCGCTCCGCCTGGTGGCCACCGCCTGACACCTCTCCCATCGGCAGGGCTCATCGGATTCCGGTTACGACCACATTAAACTCCCGGCCATCAAAAAAACTCAGAACCCCTTATGAAATACACTCCGCCGCCCGCGACCCTGTTCATCGAACATCGCCGCCGCCTCGCCGCGCGGCTCCGGCCGAACGCGCTCGCCATCGTCACCGCCAATGACATCCTCCCGACGAACGCCGACGGCACGCTTCCGTTCCGGCAGAACAGCGATTTGTTTTATCTCACCGGTGTCGACCAGGAGGATACCGCGCTCATTCTTTACCCCGACGCATTCGATCAGGAAAAACACCGCGAACTCCTCTTCATCCGCGAGACCAACGACGACATCGCCACCTGGGAAGGCGAAAAACTGAGCAAGGCGCGCGCGGCCGAACTCACCGGCATCCCGGAAAAAAACATCCACTGGACCAGCGGCTTCGAGGGCCTCTGGCGCACGCTCATGATCCAGGCCGACAGCGCCTACCTCAACCTCAACGAGCATCCGCGCGCCCACGTCCCGATCGAAACGCGCGAAACCCGCTTCGTGCGCCAGTGCCAGCGCGAATTCCCGCTCCACCGCTACGAACGACTCGCTCCGCAACTCGCCGCCCTGCGCACGCGGAAGTCCGCCGAGGAATTGAAGCTTCTCCAGGAAGCCATCGCCATCACGGAAGCCGGCTTTCGCCGCGTCGCCGGATTCATCAAACCCGGCGTCGGCGAGTGGGAAATCGAGGCCGAATTCGTCCACGAGTTCACCCGCCGCCGGTCGCGCGGGTTCGCTTATTCCCCGATCATCGGTTCCGGCAAAAATGCCTGCGTCCTCCATTACATCGACAATCATGCCGTCTGCCAGGACGGCGAACTCGTCCTCCTCGACGTCGCCGCCGAATACGCCAACTACAACGCCGACCTCACGCGAACGCTGCCGGTCAACGGGCGTTTCACCAAGCGCCAGCGCAAGGTCTATGAGGCCGTGCTCCGCGTTTTCCGCGCCGCTTGCGACTTCCTGCGCCCCGGCGTTTTCCTCAAGGACTGGAACGTGTACGTCGGCGAATTGATGGAGAAGGAACTGGTCGGCCTCAAGCTCATCAAGATGAAAGACATCAAGAAACAGGATCCCGAGCAGCCCCTGTACAAACAGTATTTCATGCACGGCACCGGCCATCACCTCGGGCTCGACGTCCACGACGTCGGATCCGGCGCCGAGCCGGTCGCCCCCGGCAATGTCTTCACCGTGGAGCCCGGCATTTACATCAAGGAGGAAGGGCTCGCCGTCCGGCTCGAAAATGACATCCTCATCGGCAGCGCCCAAAACACGGACCTCATGGCCACCATCCCGATCGAACCCGATGACATCGAAGCCCTCATGGCCACGCGGGGAGGGTGATGGGGGAAGGGGGAAGGGGGAAGGGGCGACGAGGAAGGGATGTGCGTGCCGACGTTCTTCACACGGCTTCGCGGCTTGGCCTGAGGTTCCGGCTTCTTGGGCCTATGGGGCCTATGCACTGTTCCGCACCAGGCTGCTTTGCCCGGCTGGAATCATCGGTTTGGGAGTTTGTGGGACACTGGCGTGTCCCGCTCACGGCGTTGTGCTGCGGCGGTAGGCGGTGCCGGTGGCGAGCAGGGAAACGGTGGCTGACTTTTTGCGG
>CAZYHO010000513.1:0-3798 GCA_964647495.1 uncultured Akkermansia sp.
TGGGCGAAAAGGTCACGGCCCTCACGCCCCGCGGGAAACGCCCGTCCGACCCGGAGGCGAACGCCCGGGAGGAGGCCGGGATCGAGGGTGAAGGGGAGGTGGAGCAGCCAACCCGCCGCGGAACCCGCCGAGAAAAAACAGTCGCGTGAAGACTTCGCAGCCCAGAGTTACATCGACCGGGTGGACTCGTCGACGCCTCCCTTGCTGGATGCGGCATTCGAGTCGAAATACGGCATGGGCGAAAAGACCGTCGAATTCTCCGCCGCGGTCCTGGAATACGTGAAGCGGAAGCACATTCCCCACGCGTTGCTCACGGCGGAAATCATGGCGGAGCCAGGGAATGAACCCATCGCGGACCCCAGGCAGCTCAGTTCACTTTTTATTTGCGGCTCTCGGCAAGCCGCTTCAGGGTTGGATTATTGGCTTGCGGCCAAAAATGGCCGGTTTTTCTTGTGAAGAACCAATTTTAGGATATTAGGTATTTTTGAATTTTCGCAATAGAAAAACTCGCCAAAGTATATAGAAATAGTCCCGCCAAACCACCAACATAGTCATGTCTTCAATGGTTGAGATCCTGAGTCCGAATCGTAGAGTACGAATCATCGGATCAATAGCGATCATCGTTCTGATACCAATGGGTGCGTTGCTGACCAGATTCGCGCTGCCTGGAGCGGCTGATCAGATGCCAGCAGCACTGCCTCGGACGCAGAAGTCTCCGATGTCGCTTGCTCCAACTCCGGCGGATAACGACACCGGGGACCCAACTCTCGACCCTATCGACACCGATGCTCGACCGATGGCTTTTTCCGGCACACTGACCAGCCCCGGCGGGTGGAGCTACGAGGTCTCTTTCGAGCGCGAGCCCACACAAGAGGACATCGAGAGCGTGATGCAGGACATCGCCCGCCGCGAAAGCAATACCGGCCAGTCGCGGGGGGAAGCCACGGCGGCCGCTTTTGGCCGCGGCGTGCTGGGCCTTTTTCCTTCCGTCGTGCAAGGCGTGGGCGCGGGCGTCGATGTTGTGACACCCGGTGATTTTGGGCAGGGTCTTCGCCGCCGGGGGCAGGAGATGCAGGCGGACCTGGAAGAAGCCCTGCCGGTCAACCCGGTGTACGAGGATGAATTCGGCGTAAAGGCCGCGGAGGCGCTCGGCCAGGGTGTGACCTTTCTGGGCCTCGGGGTGGCCTCCGGGGGCAGCCCACCCCCTGTGCTGAACAGTGCCATGGTCGAACTGGAATTCGTCGAAACCGGACGATTTGGAAATCGTATATGGAAGACGTTTTCTTCTTCGAAATCTGGACCGCCTCGGCGGTCTGGCGAGAAGAACTGAATAACAGGATTTTTGAACATGAAAAAACCTTCATGGCAAGCGTGCGCATGATCAGCTGTTCCGGCATGTTCAGGATGCGGGACATATCGCCATCCTTGCCCATCCATCTGGACACCGGCAGGAGCACTTCTCCCTCCACATGTGGTGCACTTTGAGTAACTGCTGACACCCTGGAAGGCTGGACTGCATGAGAAACCTGCCCATTTTTATGAGATTGACGAACGGCGTATTGTGGCTAAAATCCTGCAACCGGTCGTTTGCAGCATGCCCGTCGGCGTCCTAATCGATGGAGGGCGTCCCAATACTATATGAGCGGCAGTGTCATCTCCACGCACCAAAGTCAAGCCCAACCATCTGGCGTCGATGGTTGGTTGGGTTTTTTTGCTGTTCACTTCAGATTTATCTCACCGATCGGCTTGATCGCGATGGGGCTGCAATGGTGCGCCTTGCTGCCGGATCTGAAGCGCTATTCCCACCATTGGCAAAACCAGTGGCTGGCGAACTACATCATGCTCTTCCTGGCGAGTTCCGTTGCATTTGCCGTCTTTCGTGTCGTGGTCGGGCAAAAGCTTGCTGCAGTGTCTGCGGATGCGTTGATTTGGACTCGCAGGATGCTTTGGACTCAAGGAATCTGGCAGGCCAGTCACTTCACCGTGCTTTTTTTGCTATTGCCGAAGATCGATCCCGTGCAGATAACCATCCACATCATCTTCGCCACGATTGCTTGTGTCGGATTGACGCTTTATTTCGTCCGTTCCAGACGGGTCGCCAACACCTTTGGCGAGTGGCACATAGCCGCATATCCTCCTGACCTGCCAAAGAGAGTGCCGAATTTGGCAACACTGCTCTCCAGGATAGGCGGCTCCACGATTCCCGTCAAATCGGACCGAGAAGAGGCAGCTTATCAACAAGTCGCATCTGAGCTTAATCACGGGGAGAAGGACGAAGGACTCTGGCTACGCTGCTTTGTTGCAGCCAACGGCGATGAAAACAAGGCGAAAGCGGGATATGTCCGGGAAAGGGTTGCCAGACTGGTTGCCGAGACGATTGAATCGGTTGAGCCAAACATTGTTGAGACTGAGCGATCTGACTCAGAGGCTGTTTCTGCCAGAAATTTACCTTGAGGGGCCGGGCAGGCAGTTCATGGGCGCGCGTGATGATGGTGGTGGTGCAAGGACAGGAAGACCGTCAATCGAAGACATCCATTAAACGCTAAACGACGAATCTGAAACAGCCCGATGGACAGAGGTCAGATTAAGGATGGGAAGTTCGGTTTTTTGAGTGGTTTTGCTTCTTGCGAAATATGCGCATGCGAGTAGTTTTAATTATAGTCACAGCCCGTCGCCTTGTTGTCGATCCGCTGTGGACGATGCTCTCGGACGCAGTGATGTCCAATCACTTGCATGTGGTGTTGGGCACCGATCCCGAACAGGCGGCCGTGTTGACTGATGCCGAAGTGGCGCGCCGCTGACTCTGGCTGTTTTCCGGCCGGTGCGAATTGCAAAAGTGCGTGCCTGGCATTGCCGTACCTGCTACTTCGCCCCAGCCCTCTCTATCAGTGGCAAAGGAATTGGACTTTCCCTTGAATCATTCAGCAGGCGGTTCTCAGAGCTATGCGAGCAGCACCTGCGGGACCGCCGTGCGCGGGCATTCGCGTTTATCTTTTACGATTTTTACGACGGTGATTTCAGGCGCGTGCTGGAAGACCAAGGCGTGTTCACCAAGCTCGACAGACTGTCTGGTGATAAGCTGGGCATTTTCTACCTTCACTCTGGATCGAAAGATACAGTGGAGCGTTTCAACTCTCGGTTTGCGGCGCGCGTTGGTTTGGATGGGCAACTCATTTTGCCATGCATGGTCTTCTTCAAAGTCAAGCAGACAGAGATTACAGATCTACAGGCAGTAAATCTCGAGAGTAGAGGTTTGATTCATGGATTTGATGAGTTACGGGATGCCATCACACATTACATTTCTGGGACCACAAGTATTGCCTCGTTAGAGGCCAAGTATTGGCCAAGGATAAAGAGCGGAGTGAGGTTTATCGGGATCGAAGTCTTCCGTGCGTTGTTGAGGGAAGTGCTCTGATGAATGTTCTGGGTGATGCGGTCAACCTCAGGGCGTTTTCATTCTCAGGCTCCTTGATTGATTCCCAGGGAGTGCCGCAGCCAGGAGCGCCGCAGTCAAAGCGCCGCAGGCGCCTGCGGCTCGTCGGCCCGGCCGCGAAGCCGATCAAAAACACACTGTCGCAACTCATCAGCCGCGACACAAGAGCCTTGCCGCCATGCCGATACGCACGAGCCGCAGTGGTCTGCGGCGCTCCTGGTTGCGGCGCTCCCGGCGAAACCATCGCCATCGGCGGCCGCTCTTGCCGTGACGTCCTCGCCGTCACGCCACGGTGACGATGTGGATTTTGCCGTAGGGTTTCCATTCGCCGTTCTCGCGGCCGGGCTGGCCCGAAGTGGCGGCGA
>CAZYHO010000514.1:0-3789 GCA_964647495.1 uncultured Akkermansia sp.
ACGGCGGCGTCGGTGAGGATGCGCGTGCTGGTGCCGGTCACTTCGACGAGCCCCTCGCCGACGGCCATGAGCTGGGTCTTGCCACCCTTGACGATGCGCAGCTCACCCGGGTTGAGCAGGGTGACGAGCGGCGCGTGCTGGGGGAGCACGCCCATTTCGCCGTCGTAGCCCGGCAGGACCACGGTATCGACATCGTCGGAGTAGATGCTGGCCTCGGGGGTGACGATTTCGAGTCGGAGCGGCATGGGCGTGCGTGGGCGGTGAGGCTATGAAGCTATGAAGCTATGAATCAGTCTTTCTTCACGGAATCGATGCCGCCCTTCATGTAGAAGTTGGCTTCGGGGACGGTGTCGTGTTTGCCGTCGAGGATTTCGGCGAATCCGCGGACGGTTTCCTTGACGGGGACGTATTCGCCCTTGGTGCCGGTGAAGACTTCCGCGACGGTGAACGGCTGGGAGAGGAAGCGCTGGATTTTCCGCGCTCGGAAAACGATCTGCTTGTCATCGTCGCTCAGTTCGTCCATGCCGAGAATCGCGATGATATCCTGCAAGTCTTTGTAGCGCTGAAGCACGCGCTGCACGCCGCGAGCGACGCGGTAATGCTCCTCGCCGACGATTTCCGGGGCGAGCGCCTTCGATACCGAGGAGAGCGGATCGACCGCCGGGTAAATGCCCAATTCGGCCAGCGAGCGCTCGAGCACGACGGTCGAGTCAAGGTGGGCGAACGTGTTGGCGGGCGCGGGGTCGGTGAGGTCGTCGGCCGGCACGTAGACCGCCTGGAACGACGTGATGGAGCCGCTCTTGGTGGAGGTGATGCGTTCCTGCATGGCGCCCATTTCGGCGGCGAGGGTCGGCTGGTAACCGACGGCGGACGGCGTGCGGCCGAGCAGCGCGGAGACTTCGGATCCGGCCTGCGAGAAACGGAAGACGTTGTCGACGAAGAGGAGCACGTCCTGGTTTTTCTCGTCGCGGAAATACTCGGCCATGGAAAGCGCGGAAAGCGCGACGCGCAGACGGGCGCCTGGCGGTTCGTTCATCTGGCCGTAAATGAGGGCGACCTTCGATCCGTCAATGAGCACCGGGCGGCCCTGGGAATCGCGTTTCGGGTGCCCTTTCTCGTCGCGCTCGGTGGCGATGACGCCGGACTCGATCATTTCCCAGTAAAGGTCGTTTCCTTCGCGGGTCCGCTCACCCACCCCGGCAAACACCGAATAACCGCCGTGGCCCTTGGCGATGTTATTGATGAGTTCCATGATGACGACCGTCTTGCCGACGCCGGCACCGCCGAACGCCCCGACCTTGCCGCCCTTGGTGAACGGGCAGATCAGGTCGATCACCTTGATCCCGGTCTCGAGGATCTGCGCCGACGGATCCTGATCGACCAGCGTCGGCGCCGGGCGGTGAATCGGATAGCGCTTTGCCGTTTTGGGCGCCGGCTGGTCATCGACCGGGTCACCGGTCACGTTAAAAATGCGGCCGAGCACTTCCTCGCCGACCGGCACCGTGATGGGCGCGCCGGTATCGATGACATCGACGCCGCGCTTGAGGCCCTCGGTGCTTGTCATGGCGACCGAGCGCACCCAGCCGTCCCCGAGGTGCTGCTGCACTTCGCAGATGAGCCTGGCGGGTTTGTCATCGAGGCTGTACTTGATTTCCAGCGCGCTGTAGATGGCGGGCAGATTGCCTGTGGCGGAGAAATCAACGTCCACGACGGGACCGATGACCTGGACGATTTTACCGATATTGCTCATGGGACAGGATAAAGAAATGCGGGTTTGCGAATGGGGCGAATGGGGCGAATGGGGCGGCCGGGAATGCGGATTATTCGAGCGCCATCTTGGCGGTGGTGATTTCGAGGAGTTCGTTGGTGATGGAGGCCTGGCGCAGCTTGTTGTATTCGAGGCTGAGATCCTTGATCATCTGCTTCGCGTTGTCGGTGGCGTTCTTCATCGCCACCATCCGGCTCGAGTGCTCCGAGGCGCGCGCCTCCAGCAGCATCTGGAAAAGCGTCAGGTTCACGTATTGCGGCAGCGTGCGCTCGAAGACGACCGAGGCGCTCGGCTCAAAAGAGTATTCGACGCTCGGCTCCGGAGTTTCCTCCACCTGGAGCGCCGCTCCCATTCCCTCGAACGATTTTTTGCCGCCGAGGCGCACCGGGTTCACCGGCAGCAACGGCTCGATAGTGGGAACCTGCGTCACCGTATTCACGAAATTGTTGAAGACGACGAGCACCTCCTTGTACTCGCCGGTCAGGTAGCGCTCCTGCACATACCGGCCGACGGTGCGCATCTCGATGAACTTCGCCGGATCTTTCACGGGGAAATCCGCCACCAGGTTGCGCTTCAGGCGCGCGAGCCCTTGTGACGCCTTGCGGCCGACCGTCACGAACTCGACATCCTCGCCCGGCAGCGACTGGGCGACCTTCTTGAGGAGGTTCGTGTTCAGTGCGCCGCACAGCCCCTTGTCCGTGGCGATGACGACGACGAGCGTCTTGTTTCCGGAGCGCCCGGGCTCGAAGAACGGATGCAACGATTCGTCCGCGCGCTCCTTGAGGCTGACCAGCACCTGGTTGAGCAGGTCGGCGTACGGGCGCCCGCTGGTCGCCACGTCCTGCGCCTTCTTCATTTTCGCGGCCGCGACGAGCTGCATCGCCTTGGTGATCTGCGATGTGTTTTTGACCGACTTGATGCGTCGGCGGATGTCACGGGTTGAGGGCATGTCAGGCTGGTGTCAGAATTCGATGCTCGCGATGCGGGCGGCGGAGCGCCGCCCAGGCCGGCTCACTTCCAACTTCTCTTGAATTCTTCGAGGGCGGTCTTGAGGTCGGCCTCGGCGTTGTCGAGCTTCTGTTCGTTGGCGATGGTGTCGAGCAGCGCCTCCTTGCGCGTGGAAAGGTATTCCTCGAGCTTGTCCTGGCATTCGCGGATGCGGTCGACAGGCACGTCGTCGAAATACCCTGATTGCATGGCATAGAGCGAGGCGACCATGATCGGCAGGCTCTTCGGCAGGTACTGCTGCTGTTTGAAAAGCTCGACGATGCGCGCGCCGCGGTCGAGTTTCGCCTTGGTGGCGGCGTCCAGGTCGGACCCGAACTGCGCGAAGGCGGCCAGCTCGCGGAACTGGGCGAGGTCGAGCTTCGTCGTGCCGGACACCTTTTTGATGGCCTTGGTCTGGGCGGCGGATCCGACGCGCGACACCGAGAGACCGACCGAGATCGCCGGGCGCACACCCTGATAGAAAAGGTCGGTTTCGAGGAAGATCTGGCCGTCGGTGATCGAGATGACGTTGGTGGGAATGTAGGCCGACACGTCGCCCGCCTGCGTCTCGATGATCGGGAGTGCGGTGAGCGAGCCGCCGCCGTAGTTTTCGTTGACGCGCGCCGAGCGTTCGAGCAGCCGGCTGTGGAGGTAGAACACGTCACCGGGATACGCTTCGCGGCCGGACGGGCGTTTGAGGATGAGGGAGACCTGGCGGTAGGCGACAGCCTGTTTGGAAAGATCGTCGTACACGATGAGGGCGTCCTGCCCCTGATCCATGAACCACTCGCCGATGGCCGCGCCCGCGTAGGGGGCGAGGTACTGGTTGACCGCGGAATCGGAAGCCGAAGCGCTCACGATCACCGTGTATTGCAGGGCGCCGGCGTCTTCGAGCGTCTTGACGACGCGCGCGACGTTCGACTGCTTCTGGCCGATGGCGACGTAAATGCAGTAGAGCGGCTTGTGGTCTTTGAGGCGTCCCTGCTCGGCGGCCTTGTTCTGCTTGGCCTGGGAAATGATGGTATCGACGGCGA
>CAZYHO010000515.1:0-3783 GCA_964647495.1 uncultured Akkermansia sp.
TCGAGCCGGGCCAGGGTGCCGGCCGGGGTGCGCACGAATTCGACCTGGCGCGGGGACATATCGGGACCGACGGCGGCGAACGTGCCCGCGCTCCACTCCGAGATACCCGAGGCATCGCCGGGCATGTCGGGAAGGAAGTGCGCCGAGGAAATGATCTGGCGCGGCAGGCCGTCGGTCTCCCAGGCGACGCGGAAGCGGGCGTGGCCGCCGCCCTCGCGGAAGTCCGCCGTGATCGGCACCACTTGGCCGGCGACCAGGCTGAGGCGGCCGTCGCGGCGGCGGCGGCGATTGCCTTCGTAGAGCCGCTGGCCGTTGATTTGCAGGTCGCCGCTGTCATCCGCCTCCATGTGGAAATAATAATCTCCGGTGACGGGCGGCACGAGGGCGCCGGACCAGCGGGCGCCGAAATTGTCGGCCGGCACGCCGGACGCGGGGGCGTCGTAGTCCCACCGGAAGTCGAGCTGCGGATCGATGCGGGCCACGAGGGTGCGGTCGGGATCGGAGAGGTGGAAGTACTCGGCGCGCAGGCCGTTCATGGCGCGAGTGCGGGTGAGCGGGATATTGACGACGTAGGCCGGCGGGCGGTTCAGCGCCTGGCCGGCGGGATCGACGAGGTGGTAGACGAGTTCGTGGAGCAGCGCGACGAACGCCTGGCGCGACGGAAGGTTGGAACCGACCGGATCGAGTGATGCCGCGAGGGCGAGCACCGTGCCTCGGCCGAGCTGCCGGGCGGCGAGAAGCGGTTCGCCGGTGGCGAGGCGGGCGCCGATGGTCACGGCGGGTTCGAGCGCGGTGTTGTCGGCCCATTGCCAATAGCGCGAGAAGATCAATGTGCCGAGGTCGCTCTGTTTCGCGTCAGCGACCAGCCGCAGCGCCGGATGACTGAACGTGGTCATGGCCGCCTTGACTTCGTCTCCGTCGCTCGGCACGACCACCTGGCGGACGAGGCGCGTGGGGAGCACCGGCACACCGGCCGCCGTTTGCCAGCCGTTGTAAAATGCCGGGTTCGCGCGCATCCCGGGCGCCACCAGCAGGCCGCCGCCGGCCTCCACGAATCCGGAGAGCAAACGCGCCTGCGTGGGCGCCAGCGCGGCCACGTCGCACAGCAGGACAACGTCGTAATCGGTGAGGCTTTCGAGCGTGGCGAGCGCGGTGAGCGCCATCACTTCGGGATCGACGAGATCCGCGCGGCCCGCGTTTCCGCTCGCTCCCGGATCATCGCCGGGCCGGACAGCCGCCTGGAGGAGGCTGCCGGGAGCGAGGGCCAGGGCGGCAAACGATCCGGCCCTTTCCAGAAATGGCCCGCCGGGGGAGCCATCGACGATCAGGACACGGAGCCGCGATTTCACCTGGGCCACGCTGGTCCAGGTATTGTCGCCGGAAAGATCGTCCTCCACGTCGACGCGGGCCGTGACGATGTGACCGCCGGACTCGGCGAAATGATGGGTGAATTTGACGGTCTCGGTGGTCCCGGGAGGAAGCTGGCCGAGCGAGGTATCGGTCAGGGTGGTTTCGCCGATGCTGAGTTCGACGGCGGCGGGCGTCACCGCTTCGGCGCCCGTGTTCGTGACCGGGATCTCGATGGTCACCGGCCGGTCGGTCCCGATCACCTGCCGCGAGAACCGCACGTCCGAGATCGCCAGATTGCGCAGGCTCGCCGGGAGGGGGAATTGCCGCACGATGAGCCGCGGCGTCGATTTCAGATTCGTGAACCCCTGCTGCAACGACTCCCAGCGGGCCGGCCGGTCAAGCTCCCAGCCGATGTCCTGGCCGTCGGTGAATACGATGATCTCTTTCTGCGGATTCGTGCCCTGGGCCAGCGACATGGTGGCCAGCGACAGCGCGTCGAAGGCGGCCATGCGGCCATTCACCGGGCGCAGCGAGGCGAGCGCGGCGCGCACCTCGGCGCGGTTGACCAGCGGCTGCCCGATCACTGCCTGGGGCACGGGCGCGCCGAGGATCAGCGAAAACGCGATTCCCCCGCCGGCGTCGTTGACGAGCTTCTCGGCTTCCCGGATCGCCGCGTCAAACTGGCTGCCGCCATCGGTGGCGAGCGTCATCGACATCGATCCGTCGATCACCAGGGCGATGTCTTTCCGGCCGGCCGTGCCGAACCGCTTCAGATTCAACCACCGCTCCGCCCCGATGGCCGCCGCGGCCAGGCCGAGGAACAACGCGGCAAGTCCCAGCAGTTTCCACCGCAGGTGCTTCTCGGGCCACATCACCGTGGTCACCGCCGCCATCGCCACCCCCAGCAGAAACAGCGGGAGCACCGCCACCCACGGGATATTCGATCCGGCGTCGGCCAGGGGTCGCGCCACGCACAACGCCGCCGCCGCCACCAGCAGGCAGCGCGCCGCCATCAACAGCGCCTCCTCGAGCTGTATCCGCTTTTTCCGCGTCAGCAGCGAGTCGAGCAAGAACCGCATCGCACCCCAATCGACCCGCTTTGCGGACCGACGATTCAGCAGGTGGATGATGATGGGCACCGCGACGGCGCCCAGGCCGCCGAGCAGCGCGAGATTCAGGAACGACACGGCGGATTGGGGACGGGAAGCCGGGGAGGGATCGGAAGGTCGCGGGAGAACGCCTCAGTCGTCGTCCGGGACCACGGCATCCGAGTCCCCACCGTTCGAGTCATCGTAGCCGTCGTCCTCCGCCGCCCGGGCGCGCACGGGGCCTCCCCCGGCGTCCGCATCCTCGATCCGGTGCAGCGCATCGATAAAATCGCGCAGCATTTCGATCGGCAGCATGATCGTATCCCGCCGGCCCCGCACATCCTCGGTGATCTTGATCACGCGGCCGCGGTCGTTCTCCTTCAGGTCCAGAAAGAATACCTTCCGGTCGGTCACCAGTTTCTCGGTATGCAGTGGCGGTTGATGGTCGCGGCGATAGCCGCCGCCGCCACCGCCGCCTCCCCCCCGTCGGTAGCCGCCGCCCCCGCGGTAGCCTCCCCCCTGGTAGTTGCTCTGGCGGTAACCCCCGCCCGTGTCGTCATCGTCGTAAAACGGCATGTCTCTATCCTCCTCGATTTTTTTGGTACCCCCGGGAGCCATTTCCCGGCTTGCCGCGCAGAGAAAACGCCGCTTCCGAGAAAATCAAGCGGTTATCGCAGGATAGTGAGCCGCGTGAGCCGCCCCTCCGATCATGCGCAAGCTCAGGGAGGCGGTTGAGCGGACGCGTTGGTCCGGAGTCCCGCGTTCAGGCGAAAACGCGAAGCTTGGCGCGGAATGACGTGTGCGGATCGAAAGGGCCAACGGCCCGGCCCTGTACCAGCCTGGGGCATCGCCCCAGGATTGGCCCCCACACACCGGGAAAGGGCTGAAAGCCCGCCCCGTCATTCACTCACCAATGGGAGAGAAGAGCACCGCATAGTTTGTGCGTCCCCCTGTCGCGGAAGCCCCCTCAATCCGTCTGTCACCCTGTGTGAAAATCGAATCCCCGGCGGCCGGCAGAGGCTGGCGGGAGATCGGCGAGGCGGCTCCCGGTTTCCGGATCTGCCCTCAGGCCGGGGCGCCGTCCTGGGCCGGGCGGTCGCTTTTCGTGCGGAAGCAGAGGGCGACGGCGATGGTGACGAGGGTGCCGAGGGTGATGCGCCAGGGGAAGGCGATGATGAGGGCGGGGAGGGTAGCGCCGGTGGCGGGGTCGATGCGCGTGAAGCCGACGGCGATCTGAAGTTCCTGGATGCTCATGAAGGCGACGGCGACGAATCCGCACAGCATGGCGTGGATGTTGCCGAAGTCGTTGCCGCGGTTGCGGGTGAAAACAGCGACGAGAAAGACG
>CAZYHO010000516.1:0-3782 GCA_964647495.1 uncultured Akkermansia sp.
TCGACGGGAATGCGGAGGGCGAGCGCGTCGGTGAGGCTTCTTTCGAGGACCGGGGCCAGGGCGGCATCCGGCTCGCTGTGGAATTCGACGACGAGGCGCAGTTCGAGCATGCCGTCGAGCCATTCTTCGCGGACCTGGTATTCGGCGATTTCGGGGAAGAGCCGGAGTGTGCTTTCGATGGCGCTCGGGTATACATTGACCCCGCGGACGACGACCATGTCATCGGTTCGCCCGAGAATGCCGCCGGCGAGGAGCAGACCGCCGTCGTCCGCTCGCGCCTTGACGACAAAGTCTCCGGTCCGGTAACGCAGGAGCGGGCAGCCGAGGCGGTCAAGCGTGGTCAGGACCAGTTCGCCCTGGGCGCCGTCGGGCGCCTCGCGGCCGGTTTCGATGTCGAGGATTTCGGCGAAGTATGATTCTTCGATGACGCGGAGGAATCCCGGGGCGCCCGGTTCTTCGTGGGTGACGGGGCCGGCTTCGGTGAGGCCGTGATGGTCGAAGACAACCGCGCCGGGCCAGAGGCCGGCGATGCGCTGGCGTGTCGCCTCGATGCTGCCGCCGGGTTCGCCGGCGACGACGATGAGGCGGATGGCGGTGTCGATCTGGTGGGCGACGCGCGCTTCGCCGAGGCGCACGGCATAGGTGGGCGTGCAGCAGAGGATGGTGGCCTCGTACCCGGCTATCGCCTGGAGGCGCGCGGTGCTCGAAAGCCCGCCTCCGGGCATAGCCATCAGGCCCATGCTGAGGGCCGCCTCGAATGCTGTCCAAAACCCCAGGAACGGCCCGAAAGTGAAAGCGAAAAAAACACGGTCGCGGCCCGGCACGGCTTCAGCGGCTTCGAAGACACGCCGCCAGCACGCGAGCATGGCGGCCCAGTCTTCGGAGGTGTCAAGCCAGGCCATCGGCCGGCCGGTCGTGCCGCTTGTCTGGCAGAACCGCGTGTAGCGTTCGAGCGGCCAGGTCAGGTTGGTGCCGTAGGGCGGATGCGCCTGGCGGTCGGCGATGAGATCGTGCTTGCCGAGCAGCGGGCACCTGGCGACGAAGTCTTCGATGGTGCGCGGACGCCAGCGGCGCGGGAGTCTGGCCGCGTGGAACCGGTTGGCGGGAAGGATGGCCGCGAGCAGGCGCCGCAGTTTATCCTGTTGCACGTCCCGCACGGTCATGGGCCGGTCAGGAAATGCGGTACGAACGCGAATTCACGTCCACATACCCCGGCGCCACCGCCGCCCGCGCCAGCGCGTCCGCCGGCCGGATCAACCCATGGCCTGTCGCCGAGTGGCCCGCCACCGCGGTGGCGGGCGGGCGGGGCGAGGCGGCGGCCGGTTTGCCCGGTGGCGCGACCGGTTTGAATTTCACGACCATGAATCCGCCGACGGCGGCCATGACGATGCCGGCCAGGAACGGGAGAGGCAGCGCATAGTGTTTGCCGGCCATCCGGTCGAGCAGGATCGAGACGAGCGCGTTGACGACCGGAGCGCCGGCAAACACGATCGACATCACCACTGCCGGCGGGTTGGCCACCTGCCCTTTGAAAGCCGCGCCCAGCGCCAGCAGCGTGGTGAACGCTCCCACCGCCCCGGCTACTCCCGCCCAGAAACTCCAGTTCACCCCGCCCGCCGTAAACTTCCATGTGGCTCCGGCCGACTTCAGCATCAGAAGCGGCCCCAGAATGGCGACCACAAAATAGGCGGCCCCGACCAGCAGAAAGGCCTTGTATCGCCCATTGACGGGGTCGCCCATCAGAACCTGTCCTTTGTGGAGCAGGATGCCGTAGACTCCCCACGACACGACGGTCATGAGGGCGAAAAAGAGCCATTGCGAGCCCATGGATGTGCGAGCGGAATGCGGGGTGGCGGGGGACACGGGTGGACGATGGAGCGTCGAGGAAAAATCAGGCACCGCACACCCGGTCCGGCGGCGGCGGTTCCACCCTTCGCGTGTCCACCGCGCAAACAAGGGAAAATTTTTGCCATCCTGCGACGATACGAAATCGCTTTCGCATCCGTCCCCCGTGTTCTCCAATAGGGAGCGCGGCCGATCCAGTGGGGCCGCCCACCTGCATGAACGCACTCGGCTATTTTCTTCACCGCCTCGGTTCGCGCCTCGGATTCCGCAGCGAGCGCCACCGCTGGGCTTCGATCAATCGCGAATCCCAGATCCTCACTGAAGCCGAGGATCTGCTCGGACGGCTCGCCTGGCCCGACGTCAAGGAAGTCGACGATCTTTCCGGCGAGTACTGGCAAATCCGCGACCTGGAGCAGCAGCAGGACGCCCTGCGCGAGCAGTCACAGGAGGCCGACGCCCGCAACGAGGCGCTTAAGGAAAAGCTGGAGGAAATGCAGGGGACCGCCGGGCGCGTCTTGCAGGCGCTCCGCGAGCGCAAGTCCAAGCGCATGGAGGAGGCGCTCGGCCTCATGCACGAGATCGATCAGATCAAGGGATCGAAGGAAGAGGCGAAAAAGAAATTCGTGAACCTCGGGTCCAAGATTGAACTCATGAAGCGGCTTGGCCAGGCCGCGGACCAGATCAGCGGCGAGGTCGAAAAAACCGAATCCGCCATGGCCAGGCTCAAAGACCAGTTCAGCGGCGACACCGGCGATATCAAGGCGATGACCGACCGCATCGAAGCCATCGAAAAGGAAGTGGCGGCGCTCGACCGCGAGCTGGTGGAAGGCAAGGCGCGCCTCAGGCACGACACGGCCGAACTCAACGCGGATGTCGGCCGCCTGTCGAAGCAGATCGCCGACCTCTCGGCCAAGATCGGCGCCCTGGAGAACACGAAATCCGAATTCTACCTGACCATCGGCCGCCACCTCAGCGACCACATCGGCGCCGGCAACCCGCAGATCGATCCCGTGCTGCGCCGGCACCGCCAGATCGTGTCGCGCATCATCTATTTCAGCCGCTCCATCGCCTACAATCAAATGCTCATCCGGACCGGCAAGCACCACTAGATTCATGAATCCGGACCGGCTCGCGTTCCTCGTCTCGCATCAGGCGCACGATGCCGGCGCGCTCATCCGCCGCTGGCGGCGCGCGGCTCACGGCGCCGGCTGGCGGTCGCGCGCGCTCGACCACGCCGGATCCTGGCCGGTCCTGGCGTTCGATTCGCCGGCCGCCGCCGCGGGAGAGCGCGGCGGGTTGTACCTGAGCGCGGGCATGCACGGGGACGAGCCGGCGCCGGCCTGGGGGTTGCTCGAATGGTTCGAGGCGGAGTGCGGGCGGCTGGGTGGCCGGCCGGTGTCGATTGTTCCGTGTTTCAACCCGCATGGTTTTGTGGCCAACACGCGCACCGATCATCGCGGAGAAGACTTGAACCGGCAGTTCCACCGCGCCGACCATCCGCTGGTGGCCGCCTGGCGTGGCTGGCTCGGCGCCCGTCCGTTCCGGCTCGGGATCTGCCTCCACGAAGATTACGACGCGCGCGGCACCTATTGCTATGAACTCACCCGGCGAGGAAGCCCGCCCCTCGGCGATCGCCTGCTGGCCGCCTGCGACGACATCCTGCCGCGCGAGCACCGCGCCAGGATCGACGGCCGCCGCGCCGCGCACGGCCTCATCCGCCGCTCATCGCTGCCGGGCAACCTGCCGGGCCACCCCGAAGCCATCGCCCTCCACCTTCACCACGCCGCCCACAACCTCACCTTCGAAACACCCTCCGAATTCTGCCTCCACGACCGCATCCGCGCCCATCGCGCCTTCCTCGACGCCGTTCTCCAGGAGTTCAAATGGTGACGCACCACTTCCTGGTTTCCAGGAGGGATGCCAGACCATAGCCGTGG
>CAZYHO010000517.1:0-3773 GCA_964647495.1 uncultured Akkermansia sp.
CCAGGAGCCGGCCTGATCGCGCATGTAATCTCGGTTGTGCAATCCCATGGCGTGGTGTGGTCGGGGCGCGCAACGCCGCGTGAAGTCACGATACACGCACTGATTGGAGTGTCGATTGCGGACACCAGGGAAATCGTTTTTGGTTGCCCAAATGTTTCGGATGCGCTGTTGAGGGTGGCCACCATGCTTCGAATCCGCAGAGTGACAGACACATTGCGACACGGCCTGCTGTCTGCCACCACAATGCGACCGGGTTTCCCCAGGCATGAGCAACGGGTTCGCGCGCATGGAATTAAAATCTGGATTAAACAGACTACGAATTATATAATTTCCATAATAAGATTGCAAACGATCGTCGCATTTTATGAGCAAAAACCCATTGATTTTCAGGTGGTCCTGAATCCCGGCCTTTCCCGGGTTTTAAGCGAAGCACGTAGCGGGAAGAGAAAAGCGGGAAGGGATGGGGGGAGGTGGAAGCTGGTGAAACGGAGGGGGAGGGGGAGGATCAGGCTTGGGCGAGGGTGGCGACGGTGGATACGAGGCGTTCGGGGTTAAAGGGTTTGGTGAGGACGCCGGAGAAGCCGAATTCGCGGTGATTATCGAGGATGAGGTCGTCGGAGAAGCCGGTGGCGAGGAGTGCTTTGACGTCCGGGAATTCACCGCGGAGGCGGGCGATGCATTCGCGGCCTCCCATGCCGCCACGGACTTCGAGGTCGAGGAGGACGACGTCGAAAGCGGAGCCCATGGTATGAGCGCGGCGGTAGGCGGCGATGGTTTCGGCGCCGTCGCGGACGGTGAAGACCTCGAATCCCTGGAGGGAGAGCATTTTTTCGACGATGATGCGGATGCCGACGTCGTCGTCCATGACGAGGATGCGGCCGCGTGAGCGATTGGGTGGGGTGGGGGAATCGGAGGGAGGTGCGGCCGGGAGCGGTTCGGCGGCTGGGAGGAGGAGGCGGACGGTGGCGCCGGATCCTTGGGTGGAATCGATTTCGAGGTGGCCGCGGTGAGCGGCAATGATGGAGGCGGCGCGGGTGAGACCGAGACCGAGGTGACCCGGGCGTGAACTGAAATACGGATCGAAGATACGGTCGTGGATGTCGGCGGGGATGCCGTGGCCGGCGTCGGTGATCTCGATGGCGACCCAGGCGGTGGAGGTGGCGGGGTCGGGGAGCGTGGCACTGGCCACGCGGAGGGGGCCGCCGCGGGGCATGGCTTCCTCGGCGTTGTCGAGGAGGGCGAGAAGGGCGTCGCGCAGGGAGGATTCGTCGATTTCGACCAGGGGGAGGGTGGGGGCGAGATTGAGTTCGAGGTGAGCGCGGCCCTGGAGCAAGGCGGTGGACATCCAGCGATTGAGCAACGGGGCGAGGTCGGCGCGGCGGAGGCGGGAGGCGGCGTGGCCGGTGCGGGCAAGATCGGCGAGCGACTGGATGGCGACTTCGGCGTGGTGGCAGGCGGCGGCGGCGTTTTCGAGGAGGTCCTGGGCTTCGGCGCGCGGGGTGTTTTGTTTGGCGAGGAGGTCGAGGTTGCCGCGGACGGCGGTCAAGGCGTCGTTCAGGGTGGAGGCGGCGCCGGCGGCCACGGCGCGTGTGGTCTCGAGGCGGGCGTGACGCAGGCGATCGGTCTGGGCGCGGCGTGAGGCGCCGGTTTCCTCAAGGCGGAGGCACAAGGCAGGGCGGTTGGACCAGAAACAACGGCCGACGATGACATCGAGTTCGCAGGGGGCGCCGTCGGGGCGGCGGTGCGCGAGGTCGGCGAGGCGCAGCGGGCCGGCGGCGTCGTCCCATTGCTGGAGGCGCTCGTCATGACCGATGAGCGCGGGGAGAAGCAACGAGACGAAGCGGTCGCGCACTTCATGAACGGCCAGCCCTAGCAGACGCGCGGCGGATTCAGTGGCTTCCAGGATCAGGCCGTCACGCGCGGTCACAACGAGCAGGGCGGCGGGGGCGGCCCGGAAAAGATGTTCGAAATTTCGGGCCGCAGCGAGGCCATCCAGACGGGTCTCGGTTTCGTGGCGGTGGCGGGCGATCAACCGCTCCGCTACAGTGAGGCGCAGTTCGAGATCGTGGCCGCGGCTCAGGCCCATGACGATGTCGTGCACGCCGCGGTCCAGCCAGTCGACCGGGCGGGGCGGCGGATCGTCGAGGACCACGGCGATCACGTGGGGGCCGAACGGGCGGTCCCGGCCGGCCGCGCCGCGCAGAAACGCCTCGATGGGCGCGGCCCAGCCCTGGCGCAACTTGAGGACAACACAGTCGATGGGCTGCGAGGCAAGGAGATGGCCGGCTTCCTCCAGTGAACCGGCCACCGTCACCTGATGCCCGGCGTTGCCGACAGCATCTGCCAGCATGCCGCGGGTCGCGGCATCGCCGTCCACGACAAGCGTCCGGACGAGGTACAATTCGCGCAATTCACCGGACTCCGGAGATGTCGCCGCGGAGACACCGGATTCGGTTCCGGAAGAAGCAAGGGGACTGGGGTGCGACATCACGCGGTCAATCGGCACTGGGATTATTCGATTTTTCAGAAATTTTGGCAAGCGCAATCAAACGCGAATCAAGACAGGGGCAAAAGGCCGGGGCGATCGATGGCCGGTGGTTGAACCGCGAATGGACGGATGGACGCGAATTATGGGGGGGGGAGGCTGATCTATCGGCGCCGTCGGCGAGATCGGCGGTTTCTTCTTGAGTGGTCGCGGCCGGCTGGTGTTGGTGGCGTATGCGGAGGGGTGGCTGGCTTTTTTGACCGCGGAGTGACGCCACCTCCATGAATACTCTCTCCAACGCCCAGGCGCCGGCACCCCCAGCCCCCTCGGCCTCGCGAAGACACTCCTCCCACCTCCAACTTTTTCCCTGGCATGGGCTGCAGTCCCGGTCATTATGGCCAGATGCACCGCCCATGGGCGAAGTCCGCTCTTCAAGGAGGCATTTGCACCACAAATGCCTCTGTGTGCCTTAAGTTGTTCAGGTACACAGAGGATTGATTCTACTGTTCGCTCGAGAATATGGAACCGATCATTGCAGCCATACTTTTTTGCTGCCAATTGGCAGTATTTTAAATGTTAGGCCGCGTTCACGCCATGCAACCATTTACTATCCATTGGTCACCAGTGCCGGGTGGTACCGACGGCATGGAGTTGTTTGCGCTTTGGCCGTCACCGATGAACGATGACGTTTGCTTCCGCGAGGCAGGTTTCATGGATTTCGGCGACGGGGACGAGAGTTGGGATGCGGATGCAGAGAGTTTGCTCACGCGTCTGCTCGAGGCATTGAGCAGCTACGGCCCGCCACGCCTGATGAGCGAGCCAGCAGAGAGGCATCAGTCTTGGTATCGTCGCTTGTTCACCAAGGTCGAGGTGTTTGGCCTAAGCCAGCAGATTGAGTTGCCGATTCAGTGGGACGAGTTGCCGGACTGCATCGTGGCCTTTGGGGAGTCTGGCGTCTCGCTCCGCACAGGCAGCGGCCATCACATTTTTTGGATTACGTTGCCATACTCCTGTGCCGCATCCTTTCCCAGCCTGGCCGGTCGAGTAGCCGCCTCGCATCCGATAGTTCGCACAGAGTTGCGGTGGGAGTGTTTAGTATGATCACATGGCCTGACGAAACTGGCTAGCACCACGCGGAGCGATAGCGGAGCCGTGATGCTCGCTTTGGTTGAACGATCCGCGGGTGGGAGGGAGGTGTGATCAGATGGGTGGCGGTGTGCGCGGTGCCGCGAGGGGGAAAGCTTTTCGAGCCGGGGAGCGCAGGACGCGGGTTGTGGCTTTCGGGCAA
>CAZYHO010000518.1:0-3767 GCA_964647495.1 uncultured Akkermansia sp.
CTCACCTTCCGAGGACCGAATGGGCCAGCAGGCTGATGACGTCGTAGGCGGTCAGAAGCAGCAGGAGGAATCCGATGGCGCCGCAGAGCGCCACGACGCGTCCGCCCGCGCGGGCGGCCTCGCGCGCTTCCTGCAAGCCGCTTGTGGCGGCGGCGCGCCCGAGCTGGCGCCACCACCACAACAGGAAGGCGACCACCATGCCGCTGAGGAGCAGCGACACCGCCACGCCCACGAGTTTCATCAGGTCGGGCCACGCCGCCAGTGCGCTCATCGACGCCCGCAACAGCGCCACGCCGGCGAGGCCGAACGCCAGCAGGAGCAGCCACCCTCTCCTTTGCCAGAGCGGCTCAAGGACCGCGCGCCCCAGATTCAGGTTGGCGGTGTGTTCCAGGCCGGGGCCGAACAATTCCGGCTTCAGTTCCGCGATCGGCACCCAATCCGGCCTCCCGGAATGCCAGACCAGCGTCGACGGGGACAGGAGGCCGTGCTGCGCCAGTCCAGGCAGCTCGGATTCCGCCGCTTCGAGTGTTTCGCCGGTGCGCGTGACATAGATCCAGGTCATGCCCGGCACCCTACGCGGCAATCGCCGCATGGCAACGCGCGACGGCTCTGCCGCTCGCGCCGCCACCCATGTCCCGTTTCATCACGGGCCGTCATACGAAATCACCAGTGATCCGCCCTGCACCCTGACTTCCCGGATCACCGGAGCCGCGCCGCCCGCGACCGAACTCACCAGGCGCACGTAAAGCGTCGTGCCGGTGACCGGCACCGTCACCGTCCGTGCGGCCTCGTTGACCACCGCGTTGATCTCCCTCGACCAACTCCCGGCGCCCAGCGTCAGGCTCGAGAACACCGCGGGCGCCGCACCGCCGGCGAGGGACCTGTATGCCGCGACGCCGTTGCCGCCGGCCTGGTCGTTGATGAGAATGCGCTGGCGCGTGGCGAGATTCTCCGAAAACCACTCGGCGTGCGCTCCGCCGCCGCGCTCATACCACAGGAACCGGAATGGATAGAGCCCGCTTTCGGGCACCACAAAATCGACCGTCTGGTTCGCCGTGCCCCCGTTCCGGAAATCGAGCACGGGTCCCGACGCATCGGATGGCGTCGCTCCAATGTTGATCTTGAAACCGTCGTCGCTGATCACCCCGAACCTGTGGAGTCCCTTGCTCAACTGCAGCCAGCATCGCGCCTCCAGCACAAAGTCGTCGTACCCATGCGTTCCATCGATGCCCGGCACGCCGAGTTTGCCACCAAACTCACCCCCTCCCCCGCCTTCCTGTTCGTTGAAATTGATGACATCGACTTCATCGGAGTGATCGACTTCCGCGATGTACGGCGAGTTCGGCCGAAGCTGGTCCTCCGCGCGCTGCAAACTGTTTTCAAGCCCGGATCCGGCCGGCGCCTGCACCACGCGCACCTGAAACCCCCGCTCCCCGCCCGGCGCCAGCGCGCGGTACTCCGGGTTCAGACTCTTGTATGTAATCGTGAAATTCCACGAAGCGCTGATCTCGGTGTTCTCGTTGTCGCGGAAACTCACCTGCGCCTCCTGCAGCGTGCCGGGCGCCGGGAGAGCCGACTCGGGATATTCGTATCTGGCCGTCGCCCCGCTGGCCGTCGCCGTCACGGTCGCCGCCACCGCCGCCCCGCCCAGCCGCAGCGCCACGGTCGCCGGCACCACGTTGGTATCCCGATTCTGTATGTCGACAGCGATGACAGGACGGACGGTATCGACCGTCGACCCCGGCGCCGGACTCAGGCTCGACACCAGGGCGCGCTGCGGCCCTGATTCCGAAACGCGCACGAACGCGATGTAGTTCTGCGAGCGCGCGGCGTCACCGGGCGTGGTCGTCACCTGCCGGATCCGGAGGGTGGTCACACCTTCGAGCCGGAGGGCTATCTTGTTTTGCCCGGTCCCGTCGGTCAGCGGGATATTGCGCGAGAGGAAACCCGATGGAACGCCGAGGAACGACCCGATCACCTGCGTCGCCTGGGTTTCCTGCGACGGGTCGCTGGTGACGCGTTCGAGCACGCATTCCGATGTCGGCTGGTTGACCTGCAACTGGCGCAGATAAACCTCGTAGGTGCCCGCCGGAAATGTGCGCGTGTAATTCATCCACTCGCCGGCCACGAAATCGATGACTTCGTAATCATAGATGCCCGCGTCCGCGCCCCCGGCGCTGGTGTGTTTTGCTCTCGCGTAATCGAGCGACCGCTGCATGCGTATCGGATCGCCGTACCGGTACATCGTGTTCGTGCCGTTGGGCGTGGTCCGGGTGTCCGAAAAGTCGATTCCGGAGTATCCGAACTGCCCGTCGTACGCATTGGCATCCGGGCCGGTCCCTTCCTGAATCGGCACCGGTCCATCGATGAATCCCCCGGCGTCGAAGTTATAATCTTCCGATTCCACGACCAGTGTGTCGGCGGCGAATGTGTCGAAGTGCAGCGTCGTTGAAGTGGACGCACCTGAAGCGTCCGAGGCGGAAATGACCGCCGTGTAGTTGGCGCCGGTTTCCAGCGCGCCCGGCAATGTGACATCCCTCGTGTTGCCCGTGCCGCTCAGGACCAGGCCGTTGGCGCTCGTATACACCGTTCCGTTCAGTGCCACGGATATCTTCGATTCATCGACCGGTTCGTCGTCGGCCACGGTGAAGCGGATCACGGTGGTCGCGGGCAGGAAATTCGCGAATAGCGGCGGTGCGACCTCCGACAGGATCGGCGCGGCATTGGGCGGCGCCGGCGGAATGTGGACGACCGCGTTGTCAAAACAGGCGCGATACGGGTCTTCGGGGCTGGACGCGGAGTAGTTTTGATAAAGGAGCAGCGCGAAATGGCCCGGCCCGCTGAACGGAGCCGCCGGTTCGTCCGTCCCGTCCGCCATCACATCCGCCGCCGGCGTGTCCACGATGCGCTGCCGGAAAATGACGTCTCCGCCGATATCGAGATCGCTCACTTCGGCCTCGAGTTCGACCCGGCCCTGGCGCGCCGTCAACATCAGTCCCAGCCGGATGTTGTCCTGCTTGACGGGCGGATCCAAGGTCTCGTTGAAGAAATACCGGTTGATCCCCTTGCTGATGAGCAGGTCGGACGTGGACTTGGCCAGGCCGTAGCCGCTCAGCGTGCTCGTTTCGTTGGCTTCGGGAAGGAAACCGAGCACGGCGAAGGAATTGTTTCCGCCCCCTTCCGGCACGTCCACCTCCAGATGCAGGCGCTCACCCTCCCGCAGATGGAGCAGCCGCGATGTTTTCCGGCTCGCCGAGAAAATCGGCTCGTTGATCGGCGACGGCGGCTGCTCGAACCGGAACTGGCCCTCGGTCTCGACCGGCACGCCGAATCCCGGCACAAACGTGAAATCGGCCCACCCGGTTTTCGTGTTGTCGTTGAAATCGTCCAGCACCTCGCGGTCGGTTTCGAAGACTTCGGCATTGTCGAACACCGCGAGATACGGATCCTCCGGCGCGCTCGCCTCGAAATCCTGATACAGGTACAGCGTGAAATGCCCCTTGGCCAGATACGGAGCCTGCGGGTCGTCGGTGCCGTCGGCGAGCACATCCACGCCCGGGGTGTCCACGGCCGTCTGCTCAAAAATCACCGCATCCTCGTCATCCTTGTCCAGCACCCGGCCGCGAATATGCACGGAGCCGTCGCGGGCGGTCAGCGTCAGCACCAGTGACACGTTGTTCTGCTTCACCTCGATCGCCGGGTGCTCGTTGTAGAAGTACTTGTTGATCCCTTTGGTGATCAGGAAATCGGTCGTCGACTTCGCGATC
>CAZYHO010000519.1:0-1438 GCA_964647495.1 uncultured Akkermansia sp.
CCGTAGGGTTTCCATTCGCCGTTCTCGCGGCCGGGCTGGCCCGAAGTGGCGGCGAGGAAGAGGCGTTTGCCGTCGGGGGCGAATTGGGCGCGGGTGACGCGGGACTTGGTATCGAGCGAGGCGAGCAGGCTGCCGTCGCCGGCGGAGAAGAGGGCGGCGGTCCACGCTCCCTGGGCCTGGCGGCCGGCCATGAGGAAGGCGGCGCCATCGGGCGAGTGGACCATGGTTTCCATGAGCCCTGTGCCGCGCTCGCCGTCGCGGATCTGGCTGCTGAGGGCGGGCGGGTCGGCGCGCCAGTCCCACCGTTGCCACGTTTGTTTGCCGTTGCCGGCCATGGGATCATTCATCGGCCCCATGCCGCAGCAGAGGAGCGACTGCCCGTCGGGCGCGAACGCGAGCCCGAAGATGCCGCCGCAGTAGTGCGGGCTTTTGATGATACCCCAGCTCGTGAAATCGGATGTGGTGAACCGCGCGGCGGGGCGGCCGTCCGCCAGATCCCAGACGCACACTTCGCCCATCATGGTGGCGGCGGCGAGGTGGCGGTTGTCCGGGCTGAAGGCGACGCTGAGGACCGGTGGCGTGAGGTCGAAGGCGTGCAACGGTTCGCCGGTCAGCGTGTCGAAAACGCGGACGGTCGGCTCCTCGGCGGGGGCGGGGGCGGGCTCGTATTTCTCGCCACCCACGAGGTACTGGCCGGTCACGCTGGCGACGCGGCGACCGTCGGGCGAGAGCGCCATTTGCCACGACCAGAACGAATGCGCCTGGACGCGGCGGAAGGCGGTGCGTTTCACGGTGTCGTGCCAGAGGAGCTGGCCGTCGTAGCCTGCGGAAATCAGCGTGCGGCCGTCCGGGAGCAGGGCGCATCCGGAGGCGTAACTCGCGTGCGCGTCGGCGAAGCGGACCGGCTCGGCGGCGCCGGCCGCGGTGTCGAGCGCGTAGATGGCGCCGTCCATGCAGGCGGCGAAGAGGCGCGAGGCATCGGCGTTGACGGCGAGGCCGAGGGGCGCGGTGGGCAGGGTGAGGGATGTGGCGATCTCCAGTTTCATGCCAGCAACTCGGTGATGGGGGCGGCGCGGTCCTCGACGCGGTGGAATGTGGGGAAACCCGGCAGGTCGTATTCGGCGTGCGGGTCGATCCCGAGCGCGGTGAAGATGGTGGCGAAGAGGTTCTGTTCGTTGAAGGACTGGCCGTCCGGATCCACGCCGTCGGCATCCGTGGCTCCGACGACCACACCGCGTTTCAGGCCGGCGCCGGTCATCATGAGGCTCCAGGCGTTGGGGTAGTGGTCGCGGCCGCGGGACGCGTTGAGCCACGGGGTGCGGCCGAATTCACCCATGGCGATGACCAGCGTGTTCTCAAGCAGCCCGCGATCGGTCATATCGGTGAGGAGGCAATGCAGGATGCGGTCGAGTTCGGGCACGAGCATCTGGTGGATTTC
>CAZYHO010000519.1:1538-3766 GCA_964647495.1 uncultured Akkermansia sp.
TTTCGTATTTGCGGGCGAAGAATTTCCGCAGGGCGTGGCGCGCTTCCTGGTCGTCGGTCAGGCCGTCCGCGGCGCGGCCGAGCTGGGTGAAGCTGCCGCCGAGTCGCACCGGGGCGTGTTCCGGGCCGAGCCAGCCGGTGAGGTCGCTGGCCTTGTACTCCTTGAACTCGTTGCCCTCGGGGTTCGGGTCGAGGAGGATGAAATTCGGGATGCGGGACTCGGCGCGGTCGAGCGCGGCGGAGATGGTGGCGCCGAGGGTCGGCCGGGTGAAGCCGGCGCGGTCGGGGTTGCCGCGGGTAAGCAGGTTGATGGCCTGGAGGTGTTCGGACTGCTTGGTGTGCATGCAGCGGACCACGTTGAAGTGGTGCGCGATGCGGGCGCAGCGGGGCATGAGCGAGGAGAAATGCACGCCGGGGATGGAGGTCGGGATGCTGCCGAACGGGCCGCTGCTCGGGCGGCCCGGCTTGGGATCCCAGGTTTCGAACTGGCTGGGCGCCCCGCAGAGCCAGAGGAGCAGGCAGTTTCTCTGCGAGCGTTTGGCGGCCGCGGCGAAAGCGGGATGTGTGAAGAGCCCACCGAAGCTGCCCATGGCGGTCGCGCCGGAAGCGGCGAGCCCCTTGAGAAACAGCCGGCGGTGGAGCCGGTGGTCATCCGGGGTGCATTGGCCTGGCGGTGGCGGAGAAGCGGTCATGCGGCGGTGGGCGGATCAATGATTGGTCAGGAATTCGGGGCCGCTGACGAGCGCCCAGAGAAGCTCGCCGGCAGCCGCAGCAGGGTTTTCCTGGCGCTCTTGCAGAAAAGCGGCGGCCTGCGCGAGTTCGGCGGTGTCCGGGTCGCGCAGTAGCGCATGGCGGAAGGCGGCTCGGGCGCGCGCTTCCGGCTCGGGCAGCGCGGCGATGACGGCCGCCGCCGGTGCTTCGGCAAAAAGCCGCGTGAAGGCATCGTCATTCGCCAGAAACATCGCCTGCTGAATCGTGGCGCGCGTGACACGCGGCAGGATGTCGGGAAAACGCGCCGCCATGGCTTGCCGCAACGCGTCGTCATCGGCCGCATGCCCGGCGACAAGGCGCGCCGAGCGGGCCATCGCTTCGCCGGTGAGCGGGCGTTCGATGGCGGCGGCAAAGGCGTCCGGCGGCGGCGCGGCATCCGGGCCACTCCACCGGGCAAGCTGGTAGCCGCGGCTGAGCACGATGCGGCGGATCACACGGCGCACGTCATGCCCGTGATCGGCGAAATCGCGGGCGAGCCAGTCAAGCAACGCCGGATCGCTCGGCGGATTCTTTGAATTCATTTCGTCGACCGGGTGGACGAGGCCGCGGCCCATGAGCAGAGCCCACGTGTGGTTGACGAAGGACCGGGCGAGCAGCGGGTTGTCCTCGGTGGCGGCGCGGGCGAGCGCGGCGCGCCGGGAAAACTTCGGCACTTTGACCGCGGCGGCGGGCTCCAGGTAGCGGTCGGGCGCATCCTCTTCCTTGGCGCCCGGTTCGGGACGCTCCTCATCGATGGTCGTCCCGGTGAGCATCGCGAGCACCGCGGGCTGCGATTCTTTTTTCAGGTTGGTGAAATTGATGAACCCGCCGATCGCGGATTCGGCGACCGCCGGCGAGCCGCCCTCGACGTTCTTGCTGCGGTTGAATGCGGTCACCAGCCCCCAGTAGTGCGCCTGCTTGATCTCGCGGGCGAGCGGGTGGTCGTGGCACTGGGCGCAATCGATGTTCGTGCCGTAAATGACCGGAGCGATGGCTTCCGCGATCCGCTGGTGGTCGTTGCGGCGCTCGAAGAGAAACCACACGGCTCCGCGATCGTCCGCCGTGGACGGCCGGGCCGCGATGATGGCGGCGATCACTTCGTTCCACGGCCGGCCGGTCGTGAATGCGTTTTCCAGGAACGCGAACCACCCGTTGTCGCGCCGCCTTGACTCGCGCCGGCCGTCGCGCCGGCCCATCAGCAGCGTGTCCCACACCTCGCGGAAATGGCGCGCCGCCTCGTCGCTCGCCAGCAGACGGTCGACCAGCGCCACGCGCTTGTCAGGCGTCGCATCGAACAAAAAACTTTCCGCCTCGGCGGGCGTCGGGACGCGGCCAACCAAGTCCAGCATCACGCGCCGCAGGAATGTGCGGTCGTCCGCAACCGACGTCGGAGTCACGCCGCGCCGCCGCCATCCGGCTTCGAGGAAATCGTCGATCGATTGCGGAGCGGGCGCGCCAGGCGCTGCGCCGGCCGCCTCC
>CAZYHO010000520.1:0-3763 GCA_964647495.1 uncultured Akkermansia sp.
ACGGGCTCCACGACGACAGCCCGATCACTCCGGAGTTGCGCGCCGAGTACCTGAAAATACGCCGGTCGCAACGGTTCAACTTCGTCCGCATGACCGTCGGCCACAGTGAGGCGCGAGCGGCGGCCGAGCCCGCGTTCTGGGCCTGGGGTGGCACCGCGCGGCAACCGGATCTGGACCGTCTCAACCCGGAATTCTTCCGCGGCTTCGACGAGCTTGTCCGTGACATGCGGACCCGCGGCATGAATGTCGAATTGATTCTGCTGAACTTTTATCGTCGACCGTTCACGGATACCGGCGCCTGGACGCCCGCGCGCGAACGATTGTGGCTGCGTTACGTCGTTTCGCGCTACGCCGCGTTCGACAACATCTTCATGTGGACGCTGGCCAACGAATACGAAACTCATCCCGACGGGAAATATCGCCTCGATTTTCCAGGTGACGTCGAGTGGGCCAAGGCGACGGCACGTTTCGTCAAAGAGCGCGATCCGTATCGGCACCTCTTCACGGTGCATCCCGTCATTTCCGCCAGCCGGAGCGGGGACAGCCCGCGCTCGCCGTTCGATCCGCCGTGGCGCATCGGCGAGTTTTTCGGCGATGAACCCGCGATCGACGTGCTGTCGCAACAGACCGGGCAATCCGGAGACGGCGTCGTATGGGATGAGCGGCAGCAATGCTGGACGGGCGACTCCGCCACGCTCGTGGCGAGCCTCAGCGCCGACCGGCGGTTCGGGAAACCGGTGCTGAACACCGAGAGCGGCTACGAATACCTCCGCGGCCATCCGACCGGACGCCGGCAGGTGCATCATACCGACAAGGTCCGCCGCAGCGCGTGGCGCATCGTGTGCGCGGGAGGGTATTTCGCAGGCGGTTTCCACGGCACCATCGGCCACAGCGACGCCTGGAATCGCATCGACCCTCCGAATCATTACACATTCACCGTGAAGGACGAAGGAGCCCCGGCCCAGCTCGGCGCGCTGCACGATTTTTTCGCGGCGCTGCCGTACTGGCGCATGCATCCTTTCGACGGTGTGAGCGGCGATGCCGTGGCCCTGGCCGAGACGGGCAAACCACCCGGGGCGGCCCGCGTTTGCGTCGTGTATCTGCCGCACGGCGGATCCGCGAGCATCGATCTTTCGGACATGCCCGGCCCATTCACCGCCCGATGGTTCGACCCACGCGCGGGAGAATTCGTCCGGGAATTCAATCTGCCCGGCGGCGCCCGGTCCGTGCTCGAAGCGCCCGATGCCCACGATTGGGCCGCACTGCTGGAGCCGATGGATTCGCGGTGAGACACAAACATTTTCGCGCGCGAGTTTTGACATTCGTGCGACAACAACAGTGTCACTCGAGTTCCAGCCAGAGGGTCATGCTGCGGAAGTCGAAGGTGGTTTTGAAGTGGCGGAGCAGGCCGGATCCGAGGAGGAGCGGTTCCTGGAGCGCGCCGGTCCAGGCTTCGACGTTCGGGATCGGGCGGCCGTCGAGCACGAGTCCGGGGATGAGGAAGACGCGCCCTTCGATTTCGGCGCCGGGTCCGACGGCGCGGACCGGCCGCCCGCCGGCGGAGTATGAGGTGAGGTCCAGATCGCGGAGGGTTTTTTCGCTCATGAGGAGCACGCCGTCGTAGCCGGTGTCGACGATGGCATGGCGGGTGCGTCCGTTCGGAAATGTCACCGGCGCGCTCAAGTGCCCTTCGCGCGTCACGGTGAGCGGCAGGCGCAGGGAGCGGTCGCGCGGCGGCGGGACAAACCGGCCGGCATAGTCGAAGATGACCGTTTGGCGCGCGTAGTCGAACGTGATGTACGAGAATGCGGCGAGGGCCGGTGTGCCGATCACGTTGAGTTCGCCGCCGAGTGTCGGGGAAAGCGCCGATTTTCCGAAATCGTGGACGAGGACCGGCATGCCGCGCAACGCGAGCCGGCCGAGCGCCATTTCCCCGATGATGCCGAGGCGCGTGCTCTGCTGGTTCCCGAAGGCCGTCGTGACCTGGCCGTGGCGGCCGATGATTTCGACGTTGGAGGATTCGGCGCGGCGGCGGCCGATCATCGTGTGGTTGCCGCCGGTGTCGATCACGAGCGGGAATGAATCGCCTCGGTTGATGCGGGCGCGGACGATCGGGACGCTGTGGTGCGGGTCGCGCACCATCGGCACGGCCACCGGCGTGCGCGGCTGCACATCGACCATCGGGTTCAACCCGCCGGTCGCCCGCAGCATCGGCGCCCGCTGGTGCCGGCGGATCGCCGCGCCACACCCCGCCATCGACAGGCACAGAGCGAGCGCCGCGAGGCGGAACAGAGTACCGGCTCGCGGACTCCCGGGAGAGGAACGGCGCTGACGGATCGGGCGTGGGTGGTGGCTCAAGCGGGCCACTACAGCGAATTGTGGATGTGAATCAACGTCAGTGTGGCGAGCGCCGTCGCGTACACCGTGTCACTCTCGCGCCAGCGCGCGGTCGGGTTGGCCCACGATCCGTCCGGCTGCTGCGTGTTGAGGATTTGATTGCCGATCGCCTGGCGCCAGTCGATCACGGCGCCATCGGACTTGCGGAGTTCGCCCAGATTCAGCGTGGTCAGCGCCTTGGCCATCGAATGGTAATAATAATACAGCCCCTGGCCGCCGAGGCCGGGGTTCTCGGTGGAGGAAAAGTTGTCCTTCAGCCAGGTGAGGACCGCCTGGATGCGCTCGTCCTCCGGCGTCAGTTTGGCGTAGATCAGGCTGAGCAGGCCGGCATAGCTGATGCTGCCGGTCGATCGGAGCGCTTTCTTGCCGTCGCCGAGATCCTGTTCGCCGGCCTTGCTGACGCCGGGCTCGTAAACGAAACCGCCTTTGTTCGCGGGATCTTCGCTGACCCAGGCGCTCGTATTGTGGGACTTCAGGTTCTGGCAGCGCGACACGAAGGCGATGGCCGCTTCGTAATTGAGCTTCGGTTCGTCGGGCGAGGGCGGCTGCTCGGCGTCGAGCGCCTGCGCGTAGTACAGCGCCTCCAGCGCGAAATGCGTGTTCGAGAGGTCGGAGTACTTCGACGACCCGCCGTACCCGATGCCCCCGTCGTGCGAATGATCGGCTTCCCCCTTTTCCTCGTTGTCCTGCTGCAGGCCGGCCACGAAGGCGCGCGCGCGGCGCGCCAGCGGCCGCAGATCGCCCTCGGGATGCGCCATCAGGGCGGTCAGGCAGATCGACGTGTTGTAATTCGCGAGCCCCTTGACGTACAGTCCGCCGTCAGGCTGGGCGGTCGAGGCGATGAAGCCGAACCCGTTCTTGACGGCAGCCGGCAGCGCCGTCGCGTCGCGGCCGGGATCGCCCAGTATCGCGAGCACCGCCAAAGCCGTGATCGCCGGCTGTTCCGGATCGCCGATCGACCCACCGGCCGCCTGCTGTTTCTCGAGAAATGCCACGCCGCGCCGGATCGCCATCTTCGCCTCCTGCTTCAACGATTCCTGGTTCTGAGTGCGCGCCTGTCCGGCCGCCGGCCCCGCCACCGAGCACAGAATCCCGGTAACCCCCATCAAGAGAAGAATCTTCGATTTCATGATCATGCGGCCCACAACAAGCACGGCGCACCTTCGGCCAAATCCGCAGGATCGCAAGCGGCCTCCGGAGCGGATAGAGGAGTCCCCCCGATCCTTGGCAAGTTTTTTGAAGGGATGTGTGTTCCTGCGGAGCGCCGCAACCAGGAAACGCGGCCAAGAATAATGCGCCAATTACTCAAGTTGTTTTAACGACAGGAATGGGAATCAATTGGACTTCCGCAGGCGATTTGGCAGTT
>CAZYHO010000521.1:0-3758 GCA_964647495.1 uncultured Akkermansia sp.
GCCCTTGTCCCCAAGGCGTACGCATGAATGATGCGGCATGTTCTCAGGGGTCAATTGCCTGGCCGGGACGGAGGTGAAGCAGAAAGTCCTCGCAGGGAAGGCAAAGCACGTCATTGCGGAGCAATCGCTCCCGGCCACGATAGAGAAGGAATCGCCGGCTCTGGGTATAATCCGCGCCAAAGCGTTGGAGAGCCCGCAAGTCCTCCGGGCGCACCTGTGTCGAGTTCTTGACTTCGAAGGCATACAGACCGGATGAACCATAGACAACGAAGTCCACTTCCACCTGCGAACGGGTTTGCCAATAGAACAATCGATGATTGCCTGGCGAGTAGTCGCACCACGCGCGCAGGTGTTGAGCCACCAACCCTTCGAGAGCGCCGCCATTGATCTCCTCGGGCGCATCGAGTGGACCCGCGGGACGGTTTGCCCGAAACACGCCGGCGTCGAAGTAATAGAATTTCGGATGAGCTGCCAGCTCGCGCCGTGCGCGTTTGGAGAAAACGTGCAGACGAAATCCAAGCAGCAGGTCTTCGAGCACATTGAGGTATCCTTCGACCGTCTTGCGGCTGACCTGGCATTCACGGGCGACATTGCTCAGGTTCAACACTGTGCCGTGCGAGAAACTCATGGCTTCAAGAAACCGGGCGAACGAGCCGACGTTGCGCACCAGGCCCTCCATTTGAACTTCTTCCCGCAGGTAGAGCGCGTTGTAAGCCTCCAGTATTTTCTCTGGTTCCCGGGCCGCCCAGGCCACCGGGAGCAAGCCATGTTGAAGAGCTTTGGAGAGAGAAAAACGCTCGCCAAGTTCCGCCGCCATATATGGATGAAGTGAACAGGACACCGCCCGCCCACCTAGAAGATTCACCCCTGCCCGCCGCAGCTTCCGAGCACTGGACCCCGTGAGCACAAACTGTTGTCCCGTCTTGCGCTCAATCAGCCAATGGACGACTTCCAGCAACTCGGGCAACTTCTGCACCTCGTCGACCACGACCTGGCGCGCTCCCGGATTCCCTTCCACTACTTCCCGCAGCCGCTCCGGGCGGGACGCGAATTGCCGATGCGCCACCGGATCGAGGAGATCGATTCGCAGCGCCTCGGGAAACTGATGCCTCGTCCACAGCGTCTTGCCTGTGCCGCGCGGACCAAGCAGAAAAAAGTGATCGGCGCCGGGGGTGAAAAATCGCGGAATAAATGCCATTCTGCGTCGCATTATGGCGGTTCAGTCGCCATTCGTCAACCAGTGGTGCCTGGTTTTGCCTGGGCGCCCCGATCATGAGCAAGCTCAGGGAGGCGAAGGTTTTCCTGGGAGGGTCGCATTCCAGGGCTCTGCCGCAGTCCAAGAGCCCTCGGCATTCGGATACCGCTCCGCCGCATGGCGGCAAGCTGCGGGCGGCGCCCGAACGCGGAGGGGGCGGCGTAATGAGGCGGAAAAAGTTCTGAAAAACTCGTTGCAATTCCTACCGTCGGAATCTATAGCAACCTCCTGTGGTTTAACCCCCGTGCGTGATCACATCGCGCCGACCATTGAATCCGCCACCTTCACTCGAGGGGTGTATTTGTTCCGAGGACGAGAAGAGGACTGCGGCCAGCAGCTCTTCTCCTGTATTCACAATGATCAACATGAAACAATCATACTTGTCTGGTGTTCCGCGGGGGCGGACCGATTCCGAAAACCGGCACGGCGGGCCGCGGCCCGGCGCCGCGCGGTCTCTCCGCGCTTCCGTCACATCGATCGATCCAGTGCCTCGCGAGGCGCGGCCGGCTCGCCGCCGGGGTGTCCTGCCGGCTCTGGGCGCGGTCTTTTTTGCCTTGGTGATGCCCTTTGAGGCGCCGGCGGAGGTGACGCCATTCATCTGGGGGCGGGGTGGCGACGACGGGACGTCGATCTTCGCGGATGCCAGCGGGGGCAACCGTGCATTCACGCAGGCGTTTTCGAGCACGCCGGGTTCCTCCTATGGAGGCAACCCCGGCGCGCTTGTCGGTTCGTTTGCCGTGGGCGGGCCGCTGGGACGGACAGGCCAATCGAGCACGAGCGCCGCGCGATGGGGTGCGTACAACCGTCATGCGGCCGTCACATGGACAAATGGCTTTGATTATCCGGCAACCGATTACGTACTGGAGGCGTGGATTTTGCCGCTGGGCACGGGCGCGGCGGTGTATCATCCGACGAACTACGGCCAGATCGCCGGCTACGGCAATGGCCGCCTGGTTTTCCGGACCGTCTACGACCCGGGCAATGCGGAAGATAACATCCCGGATTCCGTGAGCATCCGGCTTCTCGCGGGAGGCGCGGATGTCACCGAGCCGGTTCCGGTGTCGCGGACCACCTGGACGCACATCGCCGCCGTGAACGAGGGCGGACAACTGACATTCTACGTCAACGGCGAGCCGCAGGGCGATGCCATAGAATACGCCGAACCGACCACGGGGGCCTCATTCTACGTGGGCGGCAACCATGATGCCTGGCATCCATTCAACGGCTTCATCGATGAAGTCCGGTTCTCGACTTTCGAGGAAGGGCAGTTTGAATTGGCCGACCTGCTGTTGATTCCCCCGTCCGGTCCTGTGATCGCCGTGCAGCCCGTGGGGGCGCAAGTATGGCAAGGCGGCACGGTGCGCCTGGAGGTGGACGACCTGCGGCGCGGCGAGCCGGAGTTTCAATGGATAGCCGGCGCGGAGGCGGACGAAATCAAGATTCGGCTGCCCGACCAGACCGGCCGCGATCTGGTTATCCCGAACGCCGATGCCACGGCCGCAGGTGCCTACTCGGTGGAATTGAAGGAGAACGATATCCCCGTCACCAGCGACTATGTCATCGTCGAGGTCGTCCCCGAAGACGGCGAAAAGACCGGCGCCTATCGATCCGCGGTGGAGGCGGAGTCCAGCCTGCTGGCGTACTTTCCTGCCGATGGGAGCACAGGAGCGGTGGCCGCCAATACGAAGCGGGCCGCCCTGTCGGCGAAACTGGCCGCCAACTCAGGTTTCGACGGGCGCACCGACCGCTCGTTCGGCAAGCAGGCGCTGCATTTCAAGGGGCCGCTTTTCGGAGGCAGCCATGTCACCTTGCCGGGCCGGGACGAACTGGAGAATCCGGGCGGCCCCGGGAACCTCGAGGAGATCGCCGCCAACATCGCCGCCTTGCAGGCGCTGCGCTTCCAGACGGAAGATGGAAGCGCTTTGGAAGGGACGGTCGAAGCGCTCGTCTTCATCAGTCCCGGTTCGCCGGCCGTGGGAGAAGCCACCATTTATTCGGTGGCGGGCACCAGCCAGGAAACCGGCGCGCTGGAGCTTTCTTTCGCGATCCAGGCCGAATTCAACGGCGCCAGTCTCCATTTCAAGACACCTTCGGCAATACTGACCTGGCCTGTGCCGCAGTCGTTGCGCGGCCGGCTGGTTCATGTCGCCTTTGCGCTGACGGCGGAATCCGTAACCGCGTATGCCGACGGCCAGTCTCTCGGCGCCCAGGATCGGCCTGAATTCGGTCCCTACGGCGAATTGCCGGTGAACATCGGATCCGCGGGCGCCAACGCCGGGGGATTGGTGCACTACCCGTGGGACGGCGCCATCGACGAGCTGGCCGTTTACGGTTCGGCCTTGCCGGGCTCCGCCATCGCGCAACATTATTCCCGCTATCAATTCGGCGCGAAACTCGCGCCACCGGTTATCGATGCCCTCACTCATGACACTTTCACGTTCAGCATCGGCGATGGCATCGGCCGCCAGCTCGATCCCGCCAGCGTGCAGGTGACCCGCGGCGG
>CAZYHO010000522.1:0-3757 GCA_964647495.1 uncultured Akkermansia sp.
TCCGAGATGGGCCGGATGCTTAAGTTAACGCCTATGGGGCATCGCCCCAGGAATGCGACCACACAATAAACAAAGGGCTGAAAGCCCGCCCCATCATTCGATCCTCGATGGAGAGGCGGACACGGGCATGCGTCCAGATCACGAAGGTTGAAGGCGAGGCGCGATCGAGAATAGAGCGGGCTTTCAGCCCTTATCGATCGGGGCATCAGAATCCTGGGGCGATGCCCCAGGCTGAAATAAACCCGGGCCGTTGGCCCTCCGGCAGGAGTGGGGACAGACCCTTTGTGCGATCCAATCGAAAAGCTGTGCGGATCTGTGTGGAAACGTGTCGGCTCGCGCTCGACGCGGCGCGGATTCGCCGGAGACTGGGGCCGATTATGACTTTTCCGGCGTCCGTTGCAGAGAGCGAGTTGGTGGAGCGTGCGGTCGCGCTGGCGCGCGCTTTGCAGGAGCGGGCGGCCGGATTGCAGACGCCGGCCGAGCGGCGGCAGCAGGCGGAACTCGACCGCATGCTGCACACGCCCGAGGACAAGGTGACGCTGATTCAACTGACCGACGAAGCCTTCCGGTGCCGGGCGGCCGGGCGCACGGCGGAACATTTGACGCACATTCTGGATGTGCAGGGGGTGCCGCGGTTTTTCAGTCCGCTGGACCGGGCGTTGCTGCGCGGTTTCCAGACGTTTGGCGGCTGGCTGCCCGGGGTCTCGGTGCCGCTGGTCAAGGACCACATGCAGCGCGAAACCGCCAACGTCGTGCTGCCGGCCGAAATCGACGTGCTGCGCGACCATCTGCGCGCCCGGCATCGCGACGGCGTGCGCATGAACCTGAATTTCCTCGGCGAGATGGTGCTCGGCGAGGAGGAGGCCGCCCGCCGGCTCGACACGTACCTCGAAGCGTTGCAACTGCCCGAAGTCGAGGTCGTCTCGGTCAAAATCTCCACGCTCTATTCGCAGATCTCGCCGCTCGCGTGGGAGCACACGCTGGCCGTGCTGTGCGACCGGCTGGAATTGCTCTACCGCAACGCGCAACGCGGGAAATTCAAGCGCGCGGACGGCGTCGAAACACCGAAATTCATCTACCTCGACATGGAGGAATACCGCGACCTCCACCTCACGGCGCAGGCGTTCATGCGCACGCTGGACCGGCCCGGGCTCGGCTCGGTGAGCGCCGGCCTGGCGTTGCAGGCGTACGTTCCGGACTCCGCGCGTGTGCAGCGCGAAGTGACCGCCTGGGCGCGCCGGCGCGTGGCGGCGGGCGGCGCGCCGGTCACTCTCCGCATCGTCAAGGGCGCGAACATGGAAATGGAGCGCGTCGAGGCGAGCCTCGGTGGCTGGCCGCAGGCGCCATTCCGCACGAAGCGCGAGACCGACGCGAACTACAAGCGCATGCTCCGCGACGCGCTCCAACCGGAAAACCTGGCGGCCGTGCGCGTGGGCGTGGCGTCGCACAACCTCTTCGATCTCGCCTACGGCCTCGTGCTGGCCGCCGCCACCGAAGCCGGAGACCGCGTGCAATTCGAGATGCTCGAAGGCATGGCGAACCACCAGCGCCGCGCCCTGCTCGAACAAACGCGCCGGCTCCTGCTCTACGCTCCCGCCTGCCGCAAAGAGGAATTCCTCAACGCCATCGGTTACCTCATCCGCCGGCTCGACGAGAACACCGGCCCGGAGAACTTCCTGCGCCATGCGTTCAAATTGCAGGTCGGCTCGCCCGACTGGGAGCTTCTCGAACGCGGCTTCCGCGAGGCGTTCGCGATCGACGTATCCGACGCGCCGCGCCGCACGCAGGATCGGCTGCGCGAAATGCGCGAGGCGCATGGCGCGCCGCTCCCGGAATGCCGCTGGAACGATTTCGTCAATGAGCCCGACACCGACTGGTCGCTGCCCGCCAACGCCGAATGGGCCGCCGCGCTCGTGGCACGCCGGGATCCGCCGGCCACCGAAATCCCGCTCGTCGTCGCCGGCGAGGAGATCGCGCCCGCGCATGGACGCGAGGGCGGCTCAACCGGCGAGTGCCTCGACCCATCGCGTCCCGGCGTCGTGCTCGCGCGGTACGCGCAGGCGGGCGATGCGGACATCGATCGCGCGGTCGAGTGCGCGAAACGCGACCCGTCCGGCTGGAGGGCGCTGGGCGTCGGCGCCCGGAATACCATCCTCGGCCGCGTGGCGCAGGAGATTCGCCGGGTGCGCGGCGCGCTGATGTGGGCGGCGCTGGCCGACGGCGGCAAGACGCTGGCCGAGTCGGATCCCGAGGTGAGCGAAGCGGTCGACTTCGTCGAGTTTTACCGGGCCTCGGCGCGCTGGTTTTTCGAGCAGCCGGAGGTGGATGTGGCGCCGCGCGGCGTGGTGGTTGTGGTGCCTCCGTGGAATTTCCCGATCGCGATCCCGTGTGGTGGTGTGGCGGCCGCGCTGGCCGCGGGCAACACGGTGATCCTGAAACCGGCGTCCGATACGGTTTTGGTGGCCTGGGAGTTGTGCCAGTGTTTCTGGCGCGCCGGCGTGCCGCGCACCGCGCTGCAATTCGCCGCGTGCCCCGGCCGCGGTCCCGGAGCGCGGCTCGTCGCGCACGCGGATGTGGACGCCGTCATTTTGACCGGCGGCACGGACACCGCGCTGCGCATGCTCGAGGCGCGCCCCGGCCTCCGGCTCTTCGCCGAAACCGGCGGCAAGAACGCGACCATCATCACCGCGCTCAGTGACCGCGAACTCGCCATCAAGCACGTCGTGCGCGCGGCGTTCGGCCACAGCGGGCAAAAGTGCTCGGCCACCTCGCTGTTGCTCCTCGAGGCGGAAATCTACGACGATCCCGCCTTCAGACGCACCCTTTGCGACGCGGCCAGAAGCCTCGCCACGGGCAGCGCCTGGCATCTCGAAACCCGCGTCGGCCCGCTCATCCGGCCGCCCTCCGGCGATCTGGAGACCGCGCTCAAGACGCTGGAGCCCGGCGAAACCTGGGCGCTCATGCCGCGGCGCCACCCGGAGAACCCGAACCTCTGGTCGCCGGGAATCAAATTCGGCGTGACCGCCGGCGGTTACACGCATCGCACCGAGTTCTTCGGGCCGGTGCTCGGCGTCATGCGCTTCGAGCGGTTGAGCGAGGCGATCGACATCGTGAACCAGACAGGCTACGGCCTGACAAGCGGGCTGCAATCGCTCGACGAACGCGAACACGAAATCTGGAAATCCCGCGTCCACGCCGGCAACCTGTACCTGAACCGCGGCACGACCGGCGCCATCGTGCTGCGCCAGCCGTTCGGAGGCATGGGACGCTCGAGTTTCGGCCCCGGCCTGAAAGCAGGCGGCCCGAACTACGTCGCGCAATTCATGAAACTCGCCGACCGTGCGCCGGCGGCGGCCGACCGACCGCCGCCATTGCAGCACGCCGCCCTGCGCTCGCTCATGGCCCACCTCGAAATCGCGGACTCACCGCTCGCCGCCACGGCATTGCCCCGCCTCCGCGCCGCGCTCCGCTCATACGAAACCTGGTGGCGCGATGAATTCAGCCGCACCCACGACCACTTCCGGCTGCTCGGCCAGGACAACCTCCGGCGCTATCTCCCGTTCAAGGAAATCCGCGTCCGCGTCTGCCAAAACGACGACACCTTCGACGTCTTCGCCCGCGTCGCCGCCGCGCGCCTCACCGGCGCCCGCGTCCTCGTCAGCGCCACCCCCGGGCTCGCATCGCCATCGATCGACCTCCTCTCCCGCTGCACGGAGTCGTGGGCCGGCGCCATCGAATTCATCGAGGAATCCGACGA
>CAZYHO010000523.1:0-3741 GCA_964647495.1 uncultured Akkermansia sp.
ATCCCAGGCACAGAGCGAACGCAATTACCCCCATCAGGACGGCTCGAATGCGCGGCAGCTTCGATTTCAACACCGCGAACAGTTTCATTGGATGATTTTCATTTTACATTGAGTTCATGAGCCCACGACTCGATAAAAGCGGACTCCGGTCTGCCAGGAATTTGCTTTGCGGGGCGGGCAGGCAGTTCATGGGTGCGCGTCATGGTGGTGGTGGGTGAGGGGGTGTCTGGCTTGCGCTAAGGAGTGGACTTCGCCGGCTTCAGCCGGAAAAATCCCGCTTTTGTTTCGCCGGTGTCCACCACCACGTTGAAAATGCCGTCCTTGCTGGTGATTTCGCGGGTGGAGGGGGTGAACGGCAGGCGCAGATCCGGTGATTCTGTCAGGGTGTAGTCGGGATAGAAGGCCGGCCATTTCAGCGCCACACCGCCGGCAGCGTGTTCGATCCCCAGCAGCGGAAATTGGAGGCCGGCCGCCGGCAATTCATTGATGTAGAGGGCCAGGAAGTTATTGGGAGCGAGCAGGTCCGGCCATCCGTCCTGATTGAGATCGGCGGACATGACCGTGCCGCGGAAGGGCGCGGTCATCACGGGCGCGAAGGTTCCATCGCCCAACCCGCGCAGGCCCAGCGCCCCGCCGCCGTGGGACACGACGAGGTCCATCTTTCCGTCCCGGTCGGCGTCGAGGGCGAGCAGGCCGCCCACTCCGAAATATTGGGTCAACCCCAGCGGCATGGGGGTGGCAAACGATCCATCGCCCCGGCCCAGGTAAATCCCCACGTCCCAATTGAATGTCGTCGTTTCCATGGCCGTGGCCAGGTCGAGGTGTCCATCGCCGTTGAAGTCGGCGGCGGCCACCCCTGTGGCGGCGATGGAATCGCGGAGGACCTGCGGGGACTGGAAGGTGCCGTTCCCATTGCCGAAGGCGATTTTCACGGCGCCTTTGAGCGGGCCGGCAGTCAAATAGGCCACCACCAGGTCTGGATGGGTGTCCTCGTTGAAATCACCGACGACAATACCACTCAGATTACTGCCAATACCATCGAAGGGAGCGGTGCCGAACACCACCGGGGCTTGCGCCATGAAGCCGCCCGCGCCATCGCCCAGAAACACGGAAACCTCATCTGCAGCCCCGTTTCCCACGAGCAGGTCGGGAGCGGAATCGTGATTCAGGAAGGCCGTGAAGATGGGCGGGAAAGACGGGGACGGGGTCGGTGCGTTGGGCAGCGCCGTGGAGGTGTAAGGACCGAAGGCACCGCCGCCGAGACCCAGCGTGACGGTCAGCACCGCCGAATGACCGCTTAGTACGGATGATCTGCTGGACGTTCCCGTAAAGGCGAGGTCCGGTATGGCATCGCCGTTCCAATCCCCGGTGACGACGCCAGAACCCGGCTGCCCGGGAATGGCGATGGGACTGCCGAGCCGGCCGCCGCCGAGCCCCGGCAGGATGACGGCCGCATTGCCGGCGAGGGTGCCGTTCCAGATGGCGCCGCCATTGGCCACCACCACATCGGGGATGCCGTCGCCTGTGAAATCCGCCACCGCCGCTCCGGTGGCCGAACTCGGTCGATCGGCGGGACTCGGGCTGGTGAAAGCCGCCTGCACCCATTGAAACGTGCCGTCCCCGCGGCCACGCAGGAGGGTGGGGTCGCTGTTGCCGGAGAACAGGAGATCGCCGACACCGTCGCCATCCATATCGAAGTGGGTCACCGCACTGGCAGTGCCATTGAGCGCATAGTGTTGCGGGGCGGACACGGTGCCGTTGCCATTGCCGATGAGGACAGTGGCCACAAGAGTGGGCACATGGGGGAAAAGCGTGCCGAGAATGATATCCGGCTTCCCGTCATGGTTGATATCCTCCACCAGGAGCAGACTCGGGTTGGGTTCCGGCGCGACATTGACCGGGGCGGCGAAGGTGCCATCGCCATTGCCCAGCAGCACGGAGCCGGTGGTCACGATGTCGTCGTGCCCATCCAGGTTGAAATCCACCACCTGGAGCGCCAGCGCCAACTGCGCTGTCGCCACGGGAAACTCCGGTCCGAAGGCGCCATTGCCCGTGCCGAGCCGCACAATCACACTGTGGGTGGTGATATCGGCCCCGTCCAGAGCGGTGCCATTGGCCACGGCTATATCCAGGATGCCGTCACGATTGAAATCCCCCAGGCCCACGTCCGACGGCCACGTGCCCGCCGTTAGCGTGCTGGCCGCGCCAAAGGTGCCGTCACCATTTCCGGGCAGCAGGGAAAGACTGCCGGGCGTGAAGGTGCCGGCCTGAAAAGTACCGCCATTCGCTGTGACCAGATCAGGGATCTGATCGCCATTCACGTCGCCGGCAGCCACGGCCACGGGATTGGTCCCGGTCGGGTATTGCACCGGACTTTGCAAGCTGTCTCCCACCAGAAGGATGACTGTGACATTGCTGCCCGTGCGCATGGCGAGGGCGACATCGCCTGAGTTCCCGTCGTTATCCAGATCGGCCACCACGGCGTCCTCGGCGTATCCCGTCGCGGTCATGGATGCCCGTGTGCCGTTCGGGTCGGTCATGGAATAGGTGGACTTCCCTGGGTTTCCCGGTTCCGATCTGATTGAGGGCTTGTGGTAGTTGCGGACATCCAGTTCCGGAGACTTGTCCAGCGTATACTGCAAATCCTTATAGATAAAAACTTGGTCTTCTATCGGGCACCCCGTAAATCCCAGGCACAGAGCGAACGCAATTACCCCCATCAGGACGGCTCGAATGCGCGGTGACTTCGATTTCAACAACGCGAACAGTTTCATTGGATGACTTCTTGTTACATTGAGTTCATGAGCCCACGACTCGATAAAAGCGGACTCCGACACCAGGCGGAACCTGTTCGCTGAAGTGCGCGGAACCGTCGGGTGCGGTTTGCAGGGCGCCGATCGGTTGCCAGGCGGGCGGCGCGTCGGTGGCCTGGACTTCGTATTGGGCCAGGGGCGCGCCGGCGATCGAGAAGCTGAACGTCCGATCGGCAACCGAGAATACAGGGTTGAGGATCACGGGCGCGATGGCGGGGCCGCCCGTGCCTGTGCCCGTGCGCTCGAGCGCAAAGAGAGTGCCTGCATTTTCGGCGCCGCCGGTGAAGGTGGCGCCGTAAAGCGCGCCGTCGCGTCCCTTGATCAGGCCGCCCCACGGCCGCCGCCCGCCATTGGGGACGCCGGGGAGAAAATCGTGCAGCACCTCGAAATCGCTCCCGTCCTTGGCGATGCGATAAATGTTGCCCTCCGCCGTCTGGACCCGGCCCGACTCGGAGGCCGTGCCATAGAGCAGACCGTCAGGCATCTCGACCAGCGCCCCCTGCCTCAGATGACCGCCCCCGAACGCGCGCAGGACCGTGTACTCGGAGCCGTCCGGCTTCAGTTTGAAGATGGTCGCGGCCGCGGCAGGATTGCTTGTGTCCGTGGTGCCGTAGAGATACCCGTCGCTCGCGTACAGCAGGCGGGACTCGGGCGTCGAGCCGCGACCGTCGGGCTGGAAATTCCAGATCACCTGATAGCCGGAACCGTCCTTGCCGATGCGGAAGACGGTGCCGAGTCCTCCCGATGCGGTCAACCCCGTGCCACCTTTCACAGTCGTGCCATAAAGTTTCTGGTCCGGTCCTTCGATCAGCGCGGTCCTGGGCTCGAAGCCGTCGGTGCTCGCAGGCACGATCAGCGGGTTGATGAAAAGATGACGGCCGGCGAACCCGGTGCCGTCGGCGTTGATTTTGAAAATCGTGCCGTGGCC
>CAZYHO010000524.1:0-3737 GCA_964647495.1 uncultured Akkermansia sp.
ATGAGGGATTGGCCTTCCCGCCCGGCGGGAGGCTCGGAGATTTCAGCAATCCCGGGCGTTTCGGAATCGGTGGGTTCAGGGGCCTCGGTGCGGCGTCTGCCGCAACCCTGGGTGGCGGCAAGCCCGCAAAGGGCGAGGGAAACGGCGTGGCGGCGCTTCATGATCGGAACCTATCGAACAAGGCGACCGCTGGCGATGCGGAAAGCGGGTCGATGCGAACATCACCGCCAGCCGTGGACGGCTGAGGCACGCCTCAACCTCGACATCGAGGCCCGGGGCGAGAACATCGCGCACTGCGGCCGCTTGTTCCGCGGATTCCAAAAGTGGATGTCTGCCTGCTTGCTTGCTCGCCCCCCTCCCTGTGCGGGATCAGTATCGGATGAAGGCGTTCAAGCGGAAGAACAGTTTTCCCGACGTGGCGCTCAATGGCTGGCGGGCACGCACCCGCACGTGGGCGGTGTCTCCTTCCGTCCAGCGTTCGACGAGGTCGAAGGTCCAGCCGCCGTGGTCAAATTCTTCCGCGGTGAGGGTCCAGGTGTTGAGGTCGTCGCTTTCCAGGACGCGGAGTCTGGGCAACGCGCCGCTGCGCGGCGTGGGAAAGGTGAGATGCAGAGCGGCGTAGGAGGCGCCATCGTGAACGACGATCTCCGGATAATAAGGCGCCAACTGGGCCTGGTCCGGCTTCAACTCCAGCGTGTATTCCAACAGGTTGGGCAGGCCGTCGCCATCGGGGTCCGCCTGGGGATGGTGGTGCCCGGATGTCCAGCCGGGGATGGAAGTTACCCAGCCGGCGTAGCCGGTGAGTTCGCCAGTTCCAGGCTTGATCTCGAAAGTGAACTCACCGGGCTCGGCATTGAGAACGCCGCGCATATAGGCTTGGAAGTAATAGGTCGCTCCGGCGATGGCCTGGAAACGCTTGCTGCCCCTGATGGTGTTGTAAGCCGGAGGCGACCCGTAAACGGCAAGATTCGTCCGTTTGTTGAGGGAGAGTCCCTCGTCCCCTTCGTCGGTCAGAAACGCCGTTTCCACCCAGCCGGTAGCCGGGGAGGTCCATTTCCACCACACCGAGTGGTCCACGGGAATATATTGCGTCGTGTCCGGGTCGGGTTCATCCTGCTCCGCGCTGGCGTTGACCAAGGCGCCCGTGACTGTGATCGTCGTCGCGCTGCCGAGATCGATGGCGTCGGCCAGATGGTCGTTGGGTGGAGGATCGGGCTGGGCGGTGATTTCGATGCTCACGGGGTTGCCATGGGCCTGCAAATAGGCGCCGGGCATGGTTTGCAAGTAGTAGGTAGCGCCCGCAATCGCATGAAGCCGGGAGGAGGCAACCTGCTCCAGGGAATTCAGGTGGGAACCTGCGTATATGGCGATCACCGTCCCGGAGTCGGCCTCATCCGATAGCGCCGCCTGGAATCGAACCCAGCCGGTGACATCGGGCGTCCACTTCCACCAGAGCGAGGCATAGGGCTGCCACATGCTGTGGATTCCAAATCCTTGCGTGCTGGAGGAAAGGGGTTCGCCGGCTTCGACGGTCGCATATCGGGCGTCCGCCGACGCGACCAGGGGCAGGGGGCCCGGCAACACGGCCGCCCCGGCAAACGTGTCGTTGGCCGGAGGCGTGGGGCCGGGTTGGATGGTGAGGTTGATCCGGCCGGTGGCTGGGGTGTTGTCGTCCGTTTCTCCGAGAACCTGGATGTAATACGTGGTTCCGGCCATGGCATGAACCCGGACGGCACTTTGGCGGATGACGGGTGAAGTCGCCTGGATGTTGCCCTGCACATCGTGATTGGCCGTCACTTTTCGGAGAGAGGCGAGCGAATTGCCGGTGTAAATGACCAGCCCGGTGTCAATTTCGCTGTCCAAGGTGTTGATCTCCACCGGACCTGTGGTCGGGGCCGTCCATTTCCACCAGACCGAGGCGCCGCCGTCGAAATTGCCCGGTTCCTGCGGTTCGATGGTGGCGTCCAGATTCGAAGCTTCGATCTGGACCGTGGCCTCGTTGCCGAGGTCGATGGCGGCGGCAAAGTTGTCATTGGTCGCCGAGACAGACCCCGGCCGGATATCCAGCGCGAAAGCCCCTTCGAATCTGGACCCCAGGCGGCCGGCCACCTGGACAAGATAACTTTGTCCGGCCACGGCGTGGAATCGCACGTTGCCCGGCCCATCGTTGTCCGCCGAATAGACGTCCGTGGCCACCAGCGTGAGGGCGTTCAGGGTCGTGCCGGTGTAAACCGCCAGCACGGCGTTTACCTCTTCGCTGACCGCCGAAACCTCTGTGAACCCGGTGACGGGCGCCGTCCATTTCCACCAGACGGATTGCCCGCTCAGGCTGTCGTCCATGGGCATGGCTTCGCCTATCTCCTGCGTGGCGCCAACGTTGCCGCCGGAGGCATGGGCCGTCGCCGCAGTTCCGAGGTCGATGGCCTGGGCGAAATTATCATTGGCCGGGGCCACCCGACCGGGCGTGATCGCAAACCTGATGAGACCATTGGCCGAACTGCCCCCCATGACCTGGAAATGATAGGTCTGGCCGGCGATGACGGGCAAAAAGATGCGGGTATTGCGTGACACGTCGGAGTTCCACGGCCCGCGGGTGGCCGTGGCGAGGCTGTCGCCCTGGAAGGCGGACAAGGCCGTGCGGAAGGCGCTGCCGATGTTGTTGACCTCCACCACGCCGCTTGCGGGCGCCGTCCATTTCCACCACACGGAGCGATTCCAGAAACCCGAGGGGATTGTCGCCTCGCCCGGTTCGACGGTCGCCTGGTTGATCGTGCCTTCGACATTGACCGTGGCCGCGGAACCGAGGTCCGTGGCGTCGGCGAAGTTGTCGTTCGGCGGAGGTGGCGGCCGGGAAATGTTGAGTGTGATACCTCGTCCGGTTCCCCCCAGTCCCATCACCTGGATGTGATAAATCGTGCCGGCCGTGGCTTCGAGGAAGACCCGGCTGCGATACTCAAAACCGCTAATGTCGTTGTTATTGACTATCGATTCCAATGCATCCACTTGCGTGCCGGTGTAAACCGCGAGTGCCGTGTTGAGGAGTTCGCTTTCCAGTGTGTGGATCTCGAACGTAGCCGTGGCAGGGGCGGTCCATTTCCACCAGACGGATTTGCCATCGGCCTGCCCGAAAGGTGGTTTGCGTTCCCCGGGTTCCTGCGTCGCCCCGGCATTGCTGCTGGTGGAGGTTGCCGGCGTCTGGCTGCCCAGATCGATGGCATCGGCAAAGTTGTCGTTGGGAGGAAGGTCCGCCCTCGAGGGAAAGGCGCAAGCCATCATGAAAGCGATCCGTGTTGTCCACGACCACAAAGCAGAGAAATGAGTGAGCATACTTGATTCTTACTGAACGCGACTCAGAATATCGCACGTTGAGGCGCCGCGCAACTGCCAGGGATTTGTTTCGGAGCGTCGGCCGGAAGTTCATGGGGGCGGGCGCGCGTCATTGTGCTGGCGGATGAGCGGGGATCCGCGTTCCGGTCAGATGCGCTTCATCTACCTGCGAATCTGGCCATCTCCATCACGCCAAATTATCCCCGTTCAATTCCGATTGGAATATAATCGAGGCGGCATTCAATGACTTCCCTGCCCGGCGCTGGACTTATGGCGAATTCCCCCGATGGTTCCAGGTGCAGCAAAAAGGACACCGGCTGGCCGGTAACGAGCCGACGGACAGGTGGAGTAATAGGATGCGGGCGCAAAAAGTCGAACATGATTGTTGCGACAAATTGTTTATCGTATAT
>CAZYHO010000525.1:0-3733 GCA_964647495.1 uncultured Akkermansia sp.
CCACACGGCTCCGCGGCCTGGCCTGAGGTTCCGGCTTGCCGCCGGGACTCCAACTCAAAAGCTGTACGAAACGACGTTGGGTTGACGTTGGGTTGGAGTCCCGCCTTCAGGCGGAAGCGCAGCGTTTTGCGGAACGGTCTTTGCGCACCAAGCTTCGCGCCCGGCTGAAGCCGGTACTCCAACTGAAAAGCTGTGCGCAACGACGTCGGGTAGGAGTCCCGCCTTCAGGCGGAAGCGCAGCGTTTTGCGGAACGTTCTTTTGCGCCATGCTTCGCGCCCGGCTGAAGCCGGTACTCCAACTGAAAATCGGTGCGCAACGACGTTAGGTTGGAGGGATTGGAGGATTTCACTCTTCCCAAAGAAAGTGTTCGAGGCGCAAGCGGGAGGCGCGGGCGCGGGCGGTGGCGGCGTGAGGGCCTGGTGTGGCGGCGAGTTTTTGGGCGAGGGCGGCGGCGGCGTTCCAATCGCGCCGGTTTTCGAGCACGGTGACGGCGGCCAGTCCGGCGCGGGCCGGCCAGAATGTGGTGGCGGGAGGCGGAGGCGGGGATCCGTCGAAGGCGGGGGAGAGCAAAGGGTGTGCGGCTTCTGTCAACGAGGCGAGGGCATCCTCGTCGCGCCCGAGCCGCGCCATGGCCTCGCCGCGGCGGCACAAGGCGTGGGCGCGGCGCGGTGAGCCGGCCGGGACTTGCTCGACGACGCGCTGCAGCGCCACCAGGGCCTCGGCGGTGCGGTCGGGCTGGCCTGTGGCGGGCGGCAGCAGGAGGAGTTCGCCGCGGGCGAGCTGCACGGCCGATTGCTGGGCCGGGGTGAGGGCGGGCGGCCCGGCGAGCAGGGCCTCCAACTGCTGGATGGCCTCGTCGATTTTGCCGAGCCGGGACTTGGCCAATGCCTGCTGGTAGCGTGCGGGAAAGACGATGGAATCGTCGAGGGCCGCCGCGTCGTGCCAGCGGTCGATCGATCTGTCGAGTGAGTCGGGCGACGGGAGGTTGAGTTCGGCCAGTCCCGCGAGATACAGCGCGCGCGCGGCGGCGGCCGGCTGGTTGTCCGCCTCGTCCGCCAGCGTGCCGTATTCCTGGATGGCGCCCGCCCAGTCACCCCGCCGCTGGCACCACTCGGCCCGCCGGAACCGGATGTCGGGCGCGCGCTCCGAGGCCGGCCACGCCTGGAGGAAAGCGGCAGATTTCTCCAGGGCGGCGGCCCAGTCGCCCGCGGCGGCCTCGACGCGCACGGCGAGCCAGTCGGCGAGTTCGCGCCATGCCTGGTTTGTGGCGGATCGACGGGCGGCGCGGGCGTGCTGGCGGGCGGCGGGGATGGCCGGGGCCGGGGCCGAGAGATCGAGTTCCACCAATGCCGCCCACGCGGCCGGAGCGCGGGCGTCGCCGCCGGGCAATTCCGCCAGAAACGCTTCGAGCCAGGAAGCCGCTTCGGGACGACCCGCGCGCGCCGCGTGAAGGGCCGCCTCGTACTGCACGGTCAATCTGGCATCCGGCCAGGGTTCGAGCCCGGCCAGGGAAAGCGGGCGGCCCGCCTCCACGGCGCTCAGCGCGGCATTGACGCGGGCCGCGCGCTGCGTGGCCGGATCCGGCGCCTGGGCGGCCGCTTGCTCGAAGGCGCCGACCGCCGCGGCCGCGTCCCGCCCGCGCCAGGCGGCCATGCCGACCATGAAGGCGGCGCGGGCGCGCTCGGCGGGAGTGCGCTCGATCGACGGGTGCTGCCACCAGTCATCCGCCCAGGCACGGGCGCGGGCCGGCTGCCCGGCCTGCAAAGCCAGCTCGACCGCACGCGCGCGGGCCACACCCGCCAGCGGATGCGATTCGTTCGCGGCCGCGAACGCGGCGAACGCAGCGGCCGCAGCCGTCGGTTCGTTGCGGGCGGCGAGCGCGGCGGCCTGGCCGTATGCGGCCGCCGGCGCCAGCGCCGGGCGCGGATCTCCTTTCCATTCGTCCAGGAGCGTGTGCACTTCTTCCGCCGCCAGCCCTTTGAATTCCTCGAGGGCCAGCACGATGGCCGGCAGCGGCACACTCGCCGGTTCCGCCCTCACCCACTCGAGCAATGCGCGGTCGGCCTCCAGAATCTGGCCCGCCGCCGCCTTGACGCGCGCCTGCACCAGCCTGGCCGTGTCGCGCGCCGCGCCCGCCGGAGCCTGGGCGGCCACCGGCCCCGCCAGTTGCGCGGCCTCCGCCATCTTTCCTTCCATCCACGCTGCCCGCGCCTGGAGCGCCGACCGGTCCAGCCCCGGCGGCACCGCCCGGAGCACCGCGCGCGCCTCCGCCGCCCCGCCCTGCGCCAGATGCAGTTCAGCCAGCCTGAGCCTCAGCGCGGCCAAAAACGTCGCGTCATCAGATTCGAGCCCGGCTTCCAGCGCCCGCAGCGCCCGCCCGGTTTCCCCGCGGGCCGCCCACAGCGCCCCGTGGCTCAGGATCGCCTCCTGATGGTGTGCGAAATCCCTGTCCCCCGCCAGTTCATCGAATAGCCGCGCCGCTTCCTCGTGCCGCCCTGCCAGCAGGCACGCCTGCGCCCGCCAGAAACGCCCGGTGGCCGGGCCTCCCTCCCCGGCCGTCTCCGTCCCCCCCAGCGCCTGCGCCGCCGCTCCAGCATCGTGCGCGCGGACCGCCGCCTCCAGCCGCTCCCACTCCGGCGCCGCCGTCTCCTGAGCCAGGCTTGAAAACGGCAGCCAGCCGGCGAGCATGGCGGCCCACAGCACGGCGTTGCGGCGCGCACCGCGGGGCGCGTCGCGTTTCTCCGGGCCTCGCGGGCGGATCCGATCCACGCGGTCCAATGGACTCATTTCCGCGGCGATTGCAAACCCGGCCTCCCGTGTTACACTCCCCCTCCGGCCCCAATTCATCATCCGCTTTACCCACTCACGATATGTCTGATTCTCCATCGCGACGGCCGCGCCCACCAGGCGACGGCGGCTCCAACGGGTCCGGCGATCCGAATTTCAACTGGCGTGGTCTCGTGCTGCTCGCACTGGCCCTGCTCCTGGTGAGTTCCGCCTTCCTCTCGCCCAAGCTGCTCAATCCGTCCAAACAGCTCACCTACCCCCAGTTCCGCGAGAAGCTCACCGCCACGCCGGAAACGCTCATCGACCGCACGAAGCCGTTCCTCTTTGTCCTCCGCCCCGAAACCGGGGAGGAGATCATGGAAGGCTATTACATGAACGACCAGAACCAGCCGGAGAAATTCAACACCCCGGTGCAGAGCCAATGGTTCGAGGATGGCGCCCTGTTCAAGGAGCTTCAAAACCTCAAGGACAAGGACGGCAGGGACACGCCCATCACCCCGCAGTTCGTCACGCGCCCCAGCGTCTTCGGATCGGGCACCATGATGCTGCTCTCGATGCTGCTCATGTTCGGCCTGATTTATTTCTTCTTCCGCCAGCAGATCAAGATGGCCGGGCGCGGCGCCATGAGCTTCGGGAAATCCAAGGCGAAAATGCTCAATACCGACCGCAACAAGGTGACGTTCAAGGACGTCGCCGGCTGTGACGAGGCCAAGGAGGAAGTCTGGGAACTGGTCGAATTTCTCAAAGATCCGAAGAAATTCCAGCGCCTGGGCGGGAAAATCCCCAAGGGCATCCTCATGGTGGGGCCGCCCGGCACCGGCAAGACGCTGCTCGCCAAGGGCATCGCCGGGGAGGCGGACGTCCCGTTCTTCAGCATCAGCGGGTCGGATTTCGTCGAGATGTTCGTCGGCGTCGGCGCCAGCCGCGTGCGCGACATGTTCGAGC
>CAZYHO010000526.1:0-3715 GCA_964647495.1 uncultured Akkermansia sp.
GGTTTCCGCATGCTGGGGGCTGTGGCGAGCGCCTTGATCTTTGATTTTGATGGTCTCATTGCCGACACCGAATCGGCGATTTACGAGGCATGGGCCGGCTTGTACTCGGCGCACGGCCAGGAGCTGGAACTGGCCGAGTACGTCCGTTGCGTCGGCAGCACGTTCGGGCAGTTCGATCCCATGGCGGAACTCGAACGCCGGCTCGGCCGCGACCTCGAATGGCCGCCACTGCTGGCCGCCAAGGACGACGCCATCCGCCGAGGGCACCGCGATCTGCCGCCGCTGCCGGGTGTCCGCACGCTGCTGGCCGAAGCCGCCGCGACCGGCATTCCGTGCGCCGTGGCGTCCAGTTCCTCCGCGGACTGGGTGCTTCCCTGGCTCGATTCGTTTGGAATCCGCCAGGCGTTTCAGGCTGTGTGGACGCGGGACCGCGTGAGCGACCCGAAACCCGCTCCCGATCTCTTTCTGGCCGCGGCGGCCGATCTCGGACTGGCGCCCGCGCGTTGCCTGGTTCTCGAAGACTCGGCCAATGGCCTGCTCGCCGCCCGGCGGGCCGGCAGCCCCTGCGTCATCATCCCGAGCCCCGTCACCCGTGGATCGGATTTCACGGGCGCCCACCATGTCCTGCCCACGCTCGATGGCGTCGGGCTCGACCATCTCCTCGCGCTCGGCAGCCGAGTCGAGGCGGCCGGAGGACAAGTGTTTGTATGAACATTATTCAGCGACTTCCTTATAAAACCAGGTATTGCCAATGGGGCGGCGTCCGGTAGTATGAGCCTTGCACTGCGATCCGGTCCGGTGGTTTTCCCCGGTCCGGACTTTTCATGATTGAGACATTCAAGCGATTCCGCTTGCAACAGAAGGGCCTTTCGTGCGGCAAGAAGCGTCGCGAGAGAGAAATGGGCCATTGCCGCGAGTTCCTCTGCACCAGTCCCGTCTTGATGGGAGTGTTGCTGGGGCTTGCCGGGCTGTTTTTTGGCTGGCTGGTCCTGTGGCGGCCGGCGTACGGCGTCCCCTACGTGGACGAGCCGATGCGCGCGGTCGTGGTGATGGGGCTGCTGTTTTTCGGGGCGATCCTTCAGTTTTCGCTGAGCCAGCCTGCGAGCTTCCAGCAGAACAGCCGGCTGCTGCTGGTTTTTCTGCTGCTCGGCCTGCACCTGATGCTGATGAAGCTCACGCTGGTGCTGGTCGACGATTATTTTCTCGCGGGGCACTACCGGTTTCTGCTGATGCCGCATGCCCTGGCGCCGCTGCCGCTGACGATTTTGCTCGGGCGCGGGCACGGGATATTCGCGACGATTTTCATCGCACTCTGGGGCTGCCTGATGCTGCCCGAATCCGCCATGCTGCCCTGGCTGGTGAGCAGCCTGAGCACCGGGCTGGTGGCGGTGGCGGCCGGCCGGCACGCGCGGCGGCGCCAGCACATCCTCAGGGCCGGTGTGCTTGTGGGATTGACCGCTTTTGCGCTGGCGGTGCTTTTCGGCCAGTTTGCGAGCCTGCCGAATTTCCGGTGGGGACGGCTGGAGTCGTGGGCAGGGTTGTTGTCTGAGGCGGCGATTCCGGTGGGGCTCAGTCTGGTGGTGGCGATGCTGGTGAGCAGCCTGTTGCCGTTGCTGGAGTCCATGTTCCATGTGACGACGGCGGGATCGTGGATCGAGATGGGTGATCTGAACCACTCGTTGCTGCGCCGCATGACGATCGAGGCGCCGGGCACGTACCATCACAGCCTGATGGTCGCCAATCTTGCTGAAGCGGCCGCGGAGTCGATCGGCGCGGACGGCCTGCGCACGCGAGTCTGCTCGTATTTCCACGACATCGGCAAGCTGAAGAACCCGGAGTATTTCATCGAGAACCAGGCCCACGACGAAAACCCGCACGACGCGATGACGCCATCCATGAGCGCGCTCGTGGTCATTTCGCACGTCAAGGATGGCGTCGACCTGGCGCTGCGCCACAAGTTGAACCGCGAAATCATCGACGTCATCGAGCAGCATCACGGCAATTCGCTGGCGCAGTACTTTTACCAGCGGGCGCTGGACAAGCGCGACCAGCTTCGCGCCCTGGCCGACGAGGACAAGGCGCACGAGACCGATGTGCCGGAGGTCGAGGAAAGCACATTCCGGTATCCCGGGCCTCTCCCGCAGACGCGCGAGGCGGCCATTATTTCGCTGGCGGACGCGCTGGAGAGCGCCTCGCGTTCGCTGGAGAAACCGAATCCGGCGCGCATCGAGCAGCTCGTCTCCGAAGTGGTGGAGGGCCGCATGCTCGACGGGCAGCTTGACGATTGTCCGCTGACACTGAAGGAATTGACGCAGATCAAGGAGAGCTTTGCGACCACGCTGCGTTCGATGCTTCACAAGCGTGTCAGTTACGCGCGCTTGGAGGGCGGCACGGCCGGATCCGACAAGACCGGCGCCAAGACCGCCACGGCGACCCGCGGTCCGGGTGGGCGGACGACCCGGTTTCAAGTCATCCGCGGGGGTGACGGAGACGGACGGGCGGCATGAGCGGGTCCGGCCCTCGCTTCGGGTTGCATGACCATTCCGGGCGGCATCCGACGGCGGCATCCGACCTGGCTCATCTGGCCGCGGTTCTCGAGCAGGCCCTGCCGGCGGTGATGGCCTGTCCCGGTCCGGAATCATCCGTTCTGGAGGCATTGGAGGAGGTGGAGATTTCGTTGCTGGATGACGCGGCGATGGCCGCGGTGCACGGCGAATTTCTGGAGGATCCGTCGCCCACCGATGTGATCACGTTTCATCACGGCGAGATCCTGATCAGCGTGGAGACCGCGGCGCGCGAAGCCGCCGGGCGCGGCGATCACCCGCTGCGCGAATCCGCCCTCTACGCCATTCATGGCCTGCTCCACCTTCACGGGCATGCGGACGCGGATCACGCGGGGCGCGCCGCCATGCAGGCCGCCCAGGAGCGCATCCTCCAGGCAGTCTGGCCGCGGAACGAGCCATCTTGACGGCCGGAGTGGGAGGCCGGCGAACTTGACCGGCGCCCGCGATGAGCCATGGACATCGCTGCATGATCCGACTCCTTCTTGCCACGCACAATCGCCACAAGACCGCCGAGGTTCGCGCCATCCTCGGCGTTGTCGGCGGGGGCATCGACATCTCCGACCTCACCACCCGTCCCGGCGCCGCCGAGCCCGAAGAGACCGGCGCCACTTTCGCCGAAAACGCGGCCATCAAGGCGCTGGCAGCCGGAACTCTGGTCGATGACGGCAGCTGGGTGCTCGCGGACGATTCCGGCCTGGAAGTCGACGCGCTGGACGGTGCGCCGGGTGTGCATTCGGCGCGGTACTCAGGCCGTCACGGGGACGATGCCGGGCACCGCGCGAAGCTGTTGGCCGAACTGGAGCGCCGAGGCGCGCGAGGTCCGGACCGAGGCGCGCGATTCCGCTGCGCGCTCGCCCTGGTCCGTGCCGGGAAAATCGTCGCCTGCTTCGAGGGAAGCGTCGAAGGCCGCCTCGCTGAGGCCGAGCGCGGAGCAGGAGGATTTGGCTATGATGCGCTCTTCGTTCCGGAAGGGGAGTCACTCACGTTTGGCGAGCTGCCTGAAGCGGCGAAGAACCGCCTGAGCCACCGGGCACGAGCCCTGGCCGCCTTGGCGGCCTCGGGCGTGCTGGAAACCGCCGATTAACGGACGAACTGCTTGACCTGGCTGATGCGGTAGTAGTAGTAGCTGTCGAGGGGGGTGTAATCGGCGC
>CAZYHO010000527.1:0-3709 GCA_964647495.1 uncultured Akkermansia sp.
TGAGCCGCGAAGAAGCGGATTGAGAGGCGTGCGAAAATGCTTCCAAGTGAGGGTGCCTGAGCGATCCGTGGGTCGCGCCCGCGCTGTGAACATCATGACACCGATCCCATCACGCCGCCGCTGCCGCCGCCGTTTGCCGGCGAGGCTCACGACGCGCCTGCCGCTGGGGGCGGCGGCACTTGCCGGCCTCCTTTTCCTGTCGCTTGCCGGAGTCCACGGGCTCGGCGCCCAGGAACCACCGGACGCGCCCGGCTATTTCCGCTGGCCGGCGATCCATGGCGAGACGGTGGTATTCACGGCGGAGGGGGACTTGTGGAGCGTGCCGGTGACGGGAGGCGTGGCGCGGCGGCTCACATCGCATCCGGGCGCGGAGGATCACGCGCGGATTTCGCCGGACGGAAAATGGATCGCTTTTTCCGCGGAGTACGACGGCCCGGTCGAAGCGTACGTGATGCCGGCCGATGGCGGCCTGCCGCGGCGGCTCACCTGGGACGGTGAAGGGGCCACGGTGGCGGGGTGGTCGCCGGACGGGCGCGTGGCGGTGGCGACGAGAGCCTGGTCCACGCTGCCGAACGAGCAGATCGGGCTCCTCGATCCGGCGACGCTGGATCTGCGCCGGGTTCCGCTGGCGCAGGCGGCCGAGGTGGCGTGGGGTGAAGTCGAACCGGGTGCGGGCGCGACGCTGTTTTTCACGCGGCTGCCGTTCCAGGGATCGTCGACGCGCTTTTACACGGGCGGCACGGTGCAGCAGGTCTGGAGGCTGGCGCCCGATGCGCCCGAGGCCGTCAACCTCACGGGTGACTGGCGCGGCACATCAAAGAACCCGCTCTGGCTCGGCGGCCGGCTTTATTTCCTCTCCGACCGCCAGCACGAGACGATGAACCTGTGGTCGATGCTCCCGGACGGCAGCGACGCGCGCGCACACACGGCGCACACGGATTTCGAAATACGGGCGGCGGACGCGCACGGCCGGCGGCTCGTGTACCAGCGCGACGGACGCCTTCATCTTTTCGATGCGGAAGCGCGCATGGATGAGGTCATCGACATCCGGCTGCCGTCCGATTTCGACCAGACGCGCGAACGCTGGGTCGCCAAACCGATGGACTTCCTGACCGACGCGCGGCCGTCGCCGGACGGAAAGAAGATCGTCCTCACGGCACGCGGGCGGCTCTTCGTGGCGCCGGTGGCGCCGGTGGCCGACGGCGGGCGGCTCGTCGCTGTGCCGGAAGCGCCGGGCGTCCGGCTGCGCGCCGGGCAGTTCTGGCCGCACGACGACGGCGCCAGCCTGCTCGCCGTGTCCGACGAGACAGGCGAACTGGAGTTCGTGACGCGTCCGGCGGACGGGTTGACGCCGGGCGCGCGGCTGACGACGGACGGGCGCATCTTCCGGTTCACGCCGGCGCCGTCGCCGGACGGGGCGTGGCTCGCCTGGCAGGACAAGGACCAGTGCCTCTGGGTGCGCCAGGTGCGGAGCGACACGCCGATCAAGGTCGCCGAATCGATCTTCGATGAATTCCGCGGGCTGGTGTGGAGCCCGGACAGCCAGTGGCTCGCGTATGTCGAGTCTTCGCCCAACACGTACAGCCAGCTCAAGTTGTTCCGGCCGATCGACGGCGCGCGCCACACGCTGACGACCGATCGCACAAACGCCGACAGTCCTTGCTGGAGCGCCGACGGCCAGTGGCTTTATTTTCTGAGCGATCGCGCGCTGCGTTCGCTGGTCCGCAGTCCCTGGGGGCCGCGGCAGCCGGAACCATTTTTCACCGAGGTCACGCGGCTTTACGCGATCGCGTTGAAAAAAGGAGTGCGCCCTCCCTGGCTGCCGCCGGTCGAGGAGGCGCCGCCCGCCGAACAACCGGAGAACAAGGCATCGCTGACGCCGGACAAGGACAAGGACAAGGACAAGGACAAGGACTCCGGATCCTCCGATGCGCCGACCGGCCGGAAGGCCGCGAAGAAAGATCCGCCGAATGTCGTGATCGACCCCGACGGCCTCGCCGCGCGCCTCTGGGAACTGCCGGTGCCGGCCGGCAATTGGTCGCGGCTCGACGCCGCCGAAAAACACCTCCTCTTCACCGAAACACCGGCCCGGTTCGACGCCAAATCACACCTTCGACGCTGGGAAATCAAACCGGGCGCCGAAGTCCAGACGGTCGCCGACGACGTGAAATCCTGGGAACTCTGCGCGAACCGCCGAAAAGTTCTCATCCGCACGCAGAAAGACCAGTTCCATGTCATCGATCCCGCGGGTGACGCCCCCGCCAAACTCGAAAAACCGGTCCCGCTCGACGCCTGGTCGTTCACCCTCAGCCCGCGCGATGAGTGGCGCACGATCTACAACGAGGCCTGGCGCATGTTGCGCGACTTCTTCTACGATCCCGCGCTCCATGGGTTCGATTGGGATGCCGTGCGCCGGAAATATGAGGCCCGCATCGACCGGCTCGCCGACCGCCATGACCTGACCGACCTCCTCCAGGAAATGGCGGGCGAACTCCAGGCGCTCCACATCTACGTGCGCCACGGCGACCGCCGCGAAGGCCCGGACCAGGCCCGGCCGGCACAGCTCGGCGCCCGGCTGGAACGCGACCCGGCCGCGGGTGGCTGGCGCATCGCCCACGTCTACCAGACCGATCCCGAATTTCCGGCGGGCCTCAGCCCGCTGGCGCGTCCGGGCATCGATGTCGGTCCCGGCGCCGTGCTCCTCAGCATCAATGGCCAGCGCACGCTCGACGCCCCGCACCCGCACGCACTGCTGCGCCAGCAGGCCGGCCGCCCGGTCTTGCTGGGCATCCGCGAAGGCCAGAATGAACGGCGCGTCACAGCGATGCCGCTCGACCCCGGCCAGGCCGCGGATCTGCGCTACGACGAGTGGGAGCACACCCGCCGCCTGGAGGTCGAGCGCCTCGGCAACCGGCAAATCGGGTACGTCCACCTCCGCGCCATGGGCGGCGACAACATCGCCGAATGGGCGCGGGAGTTTTATCCGGTCTTCGACCGCCCGGGCCTCATCATCGACGTCCGCCACAATCGCGGCGGCAACATCGATAGCTGGCTGCTCGGCCGGCTCCTGCGCAAAGCCTGGATGTACTGGTCCGACCGGCGCAGCCTGCCGACCTGGAACATGCAATACGCATTCCGTGGCCACGTCACGGTGCTCTGCAACGAATTCACCGCCAGCGATGGCGAGGCCTTCGCGGAAGGATTCAAGCGCCTCGGCCTCGGCAAAACCATCGGCACACGCACCTGGGGCGGCGAAATCTGGCTCAACGCCCGGCGCTGGCTGGTCGATCGCGGCATGTGCACCGCCGCCGAAATGGGCGTCTACGGACCGGAGGGCGCCTGGCTCATCGAACAACACGGCGTCGAGCCGGATATCGTCGTCGACAACCCGCCGGTCGCCACTTTCAACGGCCAGGACGCACAACTCGAAGCCGCCGTCACCCACCTCCTCGACCTCATCAAACAAGATCCGCGCCCCGTGCCCGCCGTGCCGGCCAAACCGCGGAAACGGTGAGATTTGGGATCGGAGACCCGCCGGTATAAGGGCCAAATACGGTTCTCCTTGAATGAACGGTATTGGGTATAAGGCGTAATCGTCGGCCCGGGACATCACCGGGAGGCGGCGCTTTTCACCTCGCGAAGAGGCTGAACATCAGGACGGCTTCGGAGACGGTTTCGCCGTTGACCAGACACCGCCCGCGGGCCTGTC
>CAZYHO010000528.1:0-3705 GCA_964647495.1 uncultured Akkermansia sp.
AGCACCTTCCGCCATCCACCGGCACCCCGTAACCGCCTCGCAAATCACACGACCAGAATCCGCCACCCGCTCGATGCACGCGTGGCAGCCCCTCGCCACCATTCGTGCCCTTCCCTTCGTGGTCAAAACCCCCGACGGCTATGAACCAGTAGAGTAGGCAAGGAGGCCGGCGGTTGAACCGCCGACCCCCTTCCCCCTCGTCAAACCGGACGTGCAGATTTGCCTTCGGCCATCTCCGCTGCGCTCCGGTTCCCGCATCCGGCTTTCGCAGGGCGATATTGCGCGATGCATTCACAGGTAGATCAGTCCCGATTTCTGGAAGCGGGAGTAGATGGATGTGTTTTTGGGAGGCCGCCATTGTCGTTGACTGCGGCGGCGCAGATGACCAGCCAGGCGATCCCGCACGAAGCGGTTGACGTGCCGGAAGGCACATCGGCTGTATCCCGGCTGGTAGTAGTTGGCCCAACCTCCGAGGTGGCGGTTGAGATGGTCGATCAGATCAGGCAGGGGCATAAAGCAGCGGCTCTTGTGGATTATCCCTCGCAGTTTCTCGCGCTCGCGCGCCAGAGACTTCTTTGAAGGATACATGTTCCAATAGCGATTGCCTCGCCCGTATTTGTCCCGGTCCCAGCGGAAGCTGTAGCCGAGAAAGTCCAGGGTTTGCCCCTGTTCGCGCAGGTTGAGAACCAGCGTTTTCTCCCGGTTGATCTTCAGACCCAGCCACCCCTCGATCTTGTCCTCGGTAAACCTCTGGAGACGCGTCCCGGCATAGCGGGCCATGATGACAAAATCATCCGCGTAGCGCACCAGCGAGGCATTAGCCCACTGGGCTGGTCCATCCTTGGCGTGAAACGCCCTGTCGAACCAGTGCAGGTAGATGTTCGCCAGTAGTGGCGAGATCACTCCTCCCTGTGGAGTGCCCTGCGTGTTGCGTTGGCGGGTAATCCTGCCGTTATCGTCTTTTTCCTCCACCGGGGCGTTGAGCCACTGCGCAATAAGCCGCAGAACACTGCCGTCCACCACGCGCATCCGCACACAGGCTATCAGCTTGTCATGCGGAATGCTGTCGAAGTAACCTTGCAAGTCCGCGTCTATCACCGCGCAGCGTCCTTGCCCCAGATTCTCGGTTCTTTTTGAGTCCGTTCCGTTCCTGCCAAGGCCCCTTTGCTCCACGGGCGTTACCCCGCTTCATCGCTACTATGGGCCTCTCCGACTCCCCTGCCCCCAACGGCCGCCTTATGGTTTCGCCGAACGCCTTGTCCCGCTCCTCGCGGAACCGGTGGCAGGGGTTTGACTCGCTGCGCTCGCCCTCCGGGCTGCCTCCGGCAGTCTATCTCCGCTTCGCTCCGGTTCCCAGCCTGCCCAACCCAACCTTCCCTGCGCGCTGTCCCCTTTCACCCCGGAGAGCCCCGCCGCTGCCCGTGAATATCGCTTCACGACGGATGTCAGGCTTCCTCTTATTCGGCATTCTGGCCACTCTCGATTTGTGTAACGAGGCCGATTCGGGTTCGCCTTGCGCTACGGCTCGCAGGTTCGATCCACAGGGCTTCAGCACCTCGGTCACCCTCGGCACTGCCTGCTTCTCTACATGCTGGATATTCAGTTGGCATGGTGAACACCTTTCAGTTCACTGGTTTGGGTTGGCGGTGCTGGCGCACCGAATTTCACGAATTCCACGATGGCCTTCAGTGCGCGGGAGAGTGCCGCCTTCCGTGGGCACCGGAACAAAACCACTCATGGGCGGTTCAAAGCCTGCTCGGCTTCCGTGAGCACGGCGAGCAGTTCGTCGAAGGTGAGGGGGGCGGTAAGAAACATCGGGCGCATTGCCGCGTAGTCGCGACGCAACTCGGCGAGGCGGGCCGCTGCGGGCGGCAGGAGGCGCAGCGTGCCGGGCACGGCGCCACTTCAGCTTCTCCACTGCCGAGACGCGGCAGACGAATTCGCGTTGCAAGGGGATGGGGCGGCCATCCCCATCGGGACACCCGCTTCCGGCAGCGCCAAACCGTCGCTCCCGGCAAGTCTTCGGCGCACTCCCCGGAATTCCCGGAGGTCGGCCGGCGCGGACTGCAAAAGTGGGTGTCTGCCTTCTTGCGTCGGGAACTGTAGAGGAACGGGCAAGAATCGGACTATTCGCCTATAAACGGACGTAACGAGACAGGAGATCGAGGTAACCGCGGCTACCTCCGACTCTTGTATGCTTGTCCACCGATCTGATCAACCGGCGCAGGCATTGGAAAAGCGTTTCCGCCGAAACGGGGCCGGTGGCGGGGCCTCCCCTCGCATCGTCCGCCCCGGTGGAGCGAAGTTGCCGGCAGACTTGAAGGAGGTCGTCGAACAACGCCGCGTCCGCCCCTTCCGCTTCAGGCATCTGAAGCTCGTGCCCGGTGGCCTCGGCGCGATAGACCTTGGCGGCCATCTCGTAAACGCGCTTGACCGTATGGTCACTCGTATCGGGGTATCGCTGCCAGAACTGAACAACCGTCCGCTCAAGAGCATATAGAATCGGCAGGTTTTCTTCGACCATACACCCTGTCCTCATTCCAGAGGCACCGTTCAACGTCAAACAGAAATGCTTTCAGGCAGGTCCATACCGTCGCTCCCGGCAAGTGTTCGGCGCACTCCCCGATCTCCTCGAAGCTTGCGATCATGGGTGAAACAACACCACAGGGGTGCCCGGCGTCGCGTGCTTTTGTGCCCGGACCGTCAAGGAACTTCTCGATGCCACCCCGAGGATCAAGACGCTCGGGCGGGGACAGGGTGACAGGCAAATTGTCGCGCTGCCTTCTGTAAAATGCCTGTCACCCTGTCCTTGCCAAAACACAAGGAAGCGAAGCTTTGGGGTGGGACGCGACCTCCCGGGCGCGTCAGCGGTTCCCGGGTCTGGGGCCAAGGGGGATGCCGATTTTTGGGGAGCGCCCGAGACGGAAGCGCGAATGCGTGGTGCGGAACGGCTTGTGCGCAGCCTCGTTTCAACCTACGACCGTCGCCAGCGCCTTGGAGTGCGCGGGCACGACCGCGCTTTCCTTCGGGGCGACATGTCGCCCCGAAGGAAAGCGGAGACATGTCTCCGCACTCCAAACGACGCAGCCCCCTCCGCACGAATCGTCCGCTCCCTGCTCGATCGCCTCCGGAGAATCGGCGACCGGGGCGCTGCCTTTTTTGATCGGCTTCGCGGCCGGGCCGACGAGCCGCAGGCGCCTGCGGCGCTCACTGCGGCGCTCCCGGCCGCGGCGCTCCTGGCTGCGGCGCTCCCGGCGTTTCAAGTGTCGTCGTGAACACCGAAAAAAGACACCCATTGGAGACACGCTCTTTGCCTTGTGGTCGGTCGGCGCCGCCGATTCCAGGCCATACGCATTCCCATCGAGCCCCCCCCTTCGGCACGGCCAGACCGTCGTTCCCGCCAGGCATTCGGCGCACTCCCCGATCTCCCCGGATGGCGGCCGGTGCGGAATGAAAGTGGGTGTCTGCCTTTTTAGACGGGATTGGCTCCTGGCCTGGGATCGGCAACGCCGACCGACCGCCGCGAAGGAAGGGCAGCGCGGGCGAGCGGTGGCGTCCAGGCCGCGCGACTTCAAAAGTGGGTGTCTGCCTTCTTTTCTCCACACTCCGACTCCCCGTGTCTTGCCTGACGCGGCACCTTCACTTCTTCCGGTGTCAGGTCGAGGTTCTCCAGCATCTCGTGACGGGCCTGGACGAGCCGGCGTT
>CAZYHO010000529.1:0-3703 GCA_964647495.1 uncultured Akkermansia sp.
CAGCAGTGCACCGACGATGCCCGAGGGGCTGACCGGCGTGGTCGCCATCGCCGCCGGAGGGAACGCCACCTTCGTGCTGATAGATCCGGAGCTGGCTCCGCCCGCGGGCAGCTACACCGCCTGGGCGGCGACGCAATTCTCCGCCGCGCAACTGGCCGACCCGTCCATCAGCGGCCGCACCGCCGATCCCGACGGCGACAGCCTGCTCAACGCCGTGGAATACGCGCTCGGCCACGGCCCGCTGGATCAGCAAAGCGAGCCGTACGCCGCGCGGGTGGTGTCTTCCGAGGCCGGCTCCACACTCGTCTTCGAGTTCACCCGCCGCGGCGATGTACCCGCCGGCGTCACGCTCACCGTCGAGGAAAGCGATGTCCTCACCGGCTGGACCACCCTCGCCACCAAAACCGCCGCCACCCCCTGGACCGGCCCCGCCACCGTGGAGGAAACCCCCGCCCCCAACGGCGACGCCGGCGCGGTGCTCGTGCGAGTCACGCTCCCCCTGGCCCCCGCCACCGAAACCCCACAACGCTTCGTGCGCATAGGCCTATAGGCCCCATAAGGCCCCATAAGGCCCCATAAGGCCCCATGCGCCCCACAGGCCCATACCAAAATGCAACCGCTTTTCCCTTTCTTTCCGACGGCTCTCCCGCCCTCCCGCGAGCCTATGTCCGACAAGTCCGACAGACCCGCCCACCCCTGCTGGCCCGCTTCGCGAAAAGCAAAAGTCTGGTCCCTGCCGGGACGTGCGGGCCGCGGTGTGGCGAGCGCTTTGGTAGTGTTAGCGGCGCTGGTTGGATTCGGAGTGATGGAGGCCTTCGCCATCAACATGCACCGGGAAATCCCGGAACCAGCTTACCGCGCCAAGGGGCTGGAAACCCTCGGTTATCCGGGGCGGCCGGTGAGTGTGCATGGTTATGGACGGACGGGGCAGGGGATTCAGGCTTGCAGCGCGGCCCTCATCAACCGGAACTGGGTCATCACCGCCGCCCATTGCCTGTTCGACTATAACTCCGAGGGCGATGATTTTTACGTCTGGCCCTTGTTCATCGGATTTTCCACCAACAAGACCTATGGCGACCAGGAAATCTTCGTGCAGGTCAAGCGCGTGGTGTATCCGCCGCGTTTCCCGATAACGCAACCGCCCCGGTCTTTTCAAACGTCCTCGGTCCCGGATGTGGTGTTGCTCGAGTTGGAAACTCCGGTTCCGGGGTTTCAGAACGCCATTCCCGGCACGCAAAGGCCTCCTCAGGACGCGGTTCTGGTGTCGGCCGGTTTTGGCGTGCCGGCCCAGGCGGGGGAGTTTCTCGCGAGCGGGATGCACGGCTGGCTCCGCGGATGGAATGCTCCGGTGGTCGCCAAAGGCCCTTCCATCGGCGCCCCCTATCTGACGACCGGATTTGGCGACTCCGGTGGCGAGGGAGGTGGTCCTTTGTCTGACCTGAATGCCCGCGGCATGCCTGGCGATTCCGGCAGTCCTGTCTGGCTCCTGGATGAGAGCACGGGCCGCCACGCGCTCGTCGGGACGCTCAGTGGAGGGAGTTCCAGTGACCCGGTGGAGACCGGATACAGCGCCTTCGTGGACCTGACGGAGCCGAGCCTCCGCGAGTGGATTCTGGCCACTGTCTCCACCACGTCATCCGCCTCGGCCGCGCCGGAGCTGGCCTTCCAGCGAAACGGGGATGAAATCGAACTGCGGCTGCCCGCCTCGCTCCCGGAAAGCGAGGCGAACCAGTGGCGGGTGGAAGTTTCCGCCGATTTCCAGCAATGGTCCGGCGCCCATGCCTTCCTCAACAGCGTTTGCCGCCTGCCCATGCAGGGGGAGGGCCGGTATTACCGCGCATTTTATCCCGACATCCCGAACCCTCCCGTGCCCTTCGCCAACGCGGGCAGCCTGGGCGCGGCCGTCAACGGCATCGGCCGGTATGTGCAGGCCGGGGCGCCCGGAGCTATCGCCGGAGAAACCCGGAACCGGGCCATGCGCGCCACGCTCGCCACGCCCAATAACATCGCCGGACACATCACGATGCCTTACCACGCCGCGCACAATCCGGAGGGTCCATTCAGCGTGGAAATATGGGTCAAACCGGCGCAGAACTCGCGCCCTTGTCAGATCATGACCTCATACGGTCCCGATGTCGATACCGGGGAAATCGGAGGATGGACGCTTCTTCAACACCAGCAAAGCGGCGCGGGACAGCAAGCCGACGGGTTCCTGTTCTCTCTGCGCACCGCGGGAAACGACAATGCCGCCGTCATGGTGGAAATCCACATGCCGCTCGACACCACACAATGGTATCACATCGCCGGGGTGTTCGATGGCGCCAGGCTGGAACTCTACGTGAACGGCAACAGCGTGGCCGTGACCAGCATGGAGGGCCGTCTCCCGCAGCCCAATGCATGGGCGGGACTGATGGTGGGAAGCCGTCTTTTCTGGTATCAGGGCGATCTCGATGAACCCGCGATCTACGGCTACGCACTGAGCGCCGCGCAGGCTCAGGCGCATTACCAGGCAGGAATCGATCCCGCGCGTCCACAACCCTACCGCCAGACCATCCTCGCCGACAATCCGCTCGGCTACTGGCCCCTCGACGAAACGCCATAAGCCGCATTCCGTGGCGCTCAGGAGCAACGGCACGGCCGCCACCCGCTCTCATCCGCGTCCCTCGTGTCCCTCGCGTCCCTCCTTCGTGGTCAAGAAATCAGCTTCATTCAACCAAACACGTTCTCCGTGGTTCAGCCGTCCTCTGCGTTGCCGGGCGCGCCGGTGCCTGCTATGCTCGGCGCCACGCCGGAGGCGGACACATGACAAGATGACCCTGGAACGATCACGCCGAGGCGGCCTGCTGTTTATCCGCGGTGGGGCGATCGGGGACTTTGTCCTCACGCTGCCCGCCTTGCGGCTGGCGCGCCGCTCGTTTCCCGGCCAGCCGATCGAGGTGCTCGGCACGCCGGGGATCGTCGACCTCGCGCGGCACTTTGGACTGGCCGATGCGGTGCGGCGGCTGGAAGATCCGGCGTTGGCCCGGTTTTTCGTGCCCGGGGCGCCACTCGATCCTGCGTGGTGCGGGTATTTCGCCTCGTTCAGCGTGGTCGTCAGTTACCTTTTCGATCCGGACGACATCTTTCACGAGAACCTCGCGCGCGCCGGCGTGGACACGCTCTTGCGCGGCCCGCATCGACCCTCCGAAGGTGGTCCGTCTGCCGCCGAACAATTGGCCCGGCCGCTCGCCGGCCTCGCCCTCTTTCCGGAACCCGGCGAGACCGGCACGCCGTTCCTTCCCTCCGCCGCGACCGACCCCTCCTCATCCGTCGCCCTGCACGCAGGCAGCGGCAGCCCGCGCAAAAACTGGGGACTGGAAAACTGGACACACGTCGCCACCGCGCTCCACCAGCTCACCAGCCGGCCGCTCCTGTTGCTCGCCGGTGAAGCCGAGGCGCCCGTGCTTCCGGAATTCCTCCGGACACTCAGCGCCGCGGGCATCCCGCATTCGCTCGCCGAAAACGTGCCGCTGCCGGAACTGGCCGGCCGCCTCGCCCACTGCCGGCTCTTTCTCGGACACGACACCGGTCCCGCGCATCTCGCCGCCGCCTGCGGCCTCTCCTGTGTGCTCGTTTTCGGTCCCACCGATCCCGCCGTCTGGGCGCCGGCAGGCCCGCACGTCCGCGTGCTCCGCGCCCCCGGCCACTCACCGGCCGCCCTGCC
>CAZYHO010000530.1:0-3657 GCA_964647495.1 uncultured Akkermansia sp.
TCAAGCAGCAGGTGCTCGATGAAATGCGCGACGAGAGGTTTTTCACTCTCGACGGGCGCGACGGCTGGCCCTCGCGCATCCAGCTTTTCGGGGATATGCGCTTTCGCTACGAATACATGGCATACCCCGAGGGCAACGACAACACAGGCGCCTTCCCGAATTTCAACGCCATCAATACCGGCGCCCCGTTCGACATCGCCGGCCTGTCCTTCGCTCCGCAGCATAACGTCGATCAGGACCGCAACCGGTTCCGCATCCGGTTCCGCCTCGGCGCCGACCTCGACCTCGGCGACAACTTCTCCGGCGGCTTCCGCATCGCCACCGGCGATAACAATTCGCCGACCTCGACCAACCAGAGCATGGGCGCGGCCGGCGGCGGCCAGGGCGGCCAGTTCAGCAAATACGCCATCTGGCTCGACCGCGCGTTCCTCAAGTACGAGTGGGAGTCGGCTCCGGGAGCGACGCCGATAGCGGCCGTGCCCGCCGCCGGCCCGGATCCGAAGACTCCGGTCGATCCGAAGGCGCCCGTCGCCGGCCCGGTCGAGGCGCCCCGCGTTTATCCGCACGTCTATGCATCGGCGACGGCCGGGCGTTTCGACAATCCGTTCGAGTCCACGGATATCATATTCGACGAGGACCTCGGGTTCGACGGGCTTGCTCTGCACGGCAAGGTGCGCTTCAACCGGTTTTTCCAGCCTTTCGTCACGCTCGGCGCCTTCCCTGTCTTCAACACCGATCTGAACTTTTCCTCGAATCAGCCGGCGAAATTCGACAGCACGGACAAATACCTGTACGCGGTCCAGGGCGGCGCCAACATCGCCATCACCCCGAAAGCCAGGCTCAAGATGGCCGCCGCTTACTACAACTTCCACAACGCCGAGGGGCGCCTCTCCGATCCCTACGTCCCGATGAGCGCCTCCGATGCGGGAAATACCGACACCACGCGCCCGTCGTTCGCCCAAAAGGGCAATACCTATCGCCCGCTGCGCCAGATCATTCCGGATGCCACCAACGGTTTCGGCACCACCAACCAGTGGCAATACTTCGGGCTGGCCACGGAATTCCGCAATGTCGCGCTCACCGGACGGGTCGACATCGATTACTTCGAACCGGTGCGCATTTCGCTCATCGGCGAGTACATCAAGAACACGGCATTCAACAAGGAGGACATCGAGGCGGTGGCGGTGAACAACCGCGGCCCGCTCCCGCTCCATCCCGACGGCACGCCGACCGGCGAAATCGCCCCGTACGAGGGCACTGACACCGCCTGGACGCTGGGCGTCAGGTTCGGCCATCCCGCGCTGGAGAAGCGCGGCGCATGGCAGGTTGGCTTCGCCTACCGCTACATCGGATCCGACGCGGTCATCGACGGGTTCAACGACTCCGATTTCGGCGGTGGCGGCACCAACGTCGAAGGATGGAGCATCGGCGCCTCGGTCGCCCTGACGCCGCGCGTGTCGCTCGGGTTTCAGTGGATGAGCGCGGACGAGATCGCCGGCCCGCCGCTGGAACAGGACCTCTTTCAGTTCGATCTTCGCGCCAGGTTCTGAAATACGCCCAGCCCCGATCACGCCCGACCACGCCCGGCCGCGCACGCGCGCGCAGACGCACACGCGCCCGGCCACACAAACCCGATTCCCGCCATGACTCCGCCGGTTCATCTTATTCGTTGCCCCCGCCACTCGCGACGCTTCCACCGCCCGCGGCGACCTGCCGCCGACCGTCTCGCGGCTTGTCTGGCGTGGCTGATGTGCTTGCTGATGGCCGCCGCGTTTCCCGCGTCGGCCCAGCAACCGGCGGCCGGCGCCGCGGAGGCGAAATTGCGCGAACAACTGCGCGCCACGATGATCCAGTTGCGCGCCGCCGAAACCGAACGGGCCAACCTGCAGGCGAGCCAGGCCGCGCTCGAGGCGCGAAACACCGCGCTGGCGGCCGAACTGGAGGCGAAAACAAAGGAACACGACAAGCTGGCGGCGGAGGCCGATGCGGACCGGCTTCAGGCGCGCAAGGAGATCGGGGAGTTGACCGGCCGGCTGGCGGAGCGCGAGGCCGACCTCGCCAAACATCGCGTGGCCCTGGAGAAATGGAGGCTGGCGCACCGCCAGGTCACGGGTGTGGCGCAAAAGAAAGAAGAGCAGCGCGCCGCGGCCGCGCAGAAGGTGATCGAACTCGAGCGTGCCGTGGCCGACCGCGAACGGAAAAACGTGGAGCTTTACAAAACCGGCAATGAGATACTTGATCGGTATGCGAAGTTCGGTTTCGGGGATGCTCTGGCCGCGCGCGAACCATTTACCGGGCTGACCCGGACCAAACTCGAAAACCTGGTGCAGGGATACAAGGACCGTCTGCTCGACAACGTCACCACCACTCCATGAAGACACGCTCACTCACCCGTTCCCTCGCCGCCGCCGCGCTCTGCACGCTTGCCGCCGCTCCGGGATTCGCCGCCGCCCAGACCACCCCTGGTTCCATCAAGCAGGCCGCCGGCCCGGCCGCCGATTCCGGTGTGGTCGCCCGCGTCGGCGACCTCGACGTCAACCTCGATGAAATCAAGCGCGCGCTCGCGAATCTCGACGTGCGCGAGCTGGCCGCCGTGTCGCGCGATCCGGCCCTGCTCAACCAGGTGGTGCGATCGCTGCTCGTCCAGCGGCTTCTGTATCGCGAAGCGGTCGCCAAAAAGTGGGACCAGAGCGCCGAGGCCAAGGCCCAGCTCGAGCGGTTGCGCCAGTCGGCCATCACCGAGAGTTACCTCCAGTCCGTCTCGCAGCCGCCCGACGACTGGCCGCGCGACGCCGAGGTCGAGGCCGCCTACCAGGCCAGCAAGGAGTCGTTCCTCATCCCGCGCCAGCACCGGCTCGCGCAGATCTTCATTGCCCTGCCGAAGAACGCCGACACCGCCGCCACAGAGAAGGCCCGCCAGCGGCTCGACGCCATCAAGAAGAAACTCGACGACAAACAGGCCGATTTCGCAGCCATCGCCAGAACCGAAAGCGACGAGATCGCCAGCGCCTCCAACGGCGGTGAAATCGGCTGGCTCACCGAGGCCCAGATCCAGCCCGATATCCGCGAAACCGCCGCCACCCTGGCCGCCGGTCAGACCTCCGCGCCCGTCCGCCGCGACGACGGCTGGCACATCATCAAGTGCCTCGAGGTAAAGGAGCCGTTCACCCCGGCGCTCGACCAGCTCAAACCCCGGCTCGTCCAGCAAATGCGCGCCGAAAAAACCAAGGCCAACAGCCAGGCCTACCTCGCGAAACTCCTCCAGGAAAACCCCGTCGCCATCAACGAACTCGCCCTGTCAGCAGCCCTCACCGAACAACCGGCCCCCGCTCCCGCCCCGCCCGCCAAGTGAACGCGGGTCAATGCTGGCGCCCCCAAGGGTGTTTCGCCAAAAGCTGCGCGCCTCAGCCTGAAGGCCAATAGCATTCGTTGAACCGTATTGGCCTTCAGGCGGAACGCGAAGCCGGGTGCGCAACCGTGAGGGCGCAGAGGCTTCGAAACCTGGCTGAGGCAGGCTCGCGGGTGCGCGGGCTGTTCATGTGCCGCGGAGTTTTTCCATGTCATCGGGCGTGTTGAGGTTGAAGAATGCCTCCTCCGGCCAATCGCCGAGGCTGCGCAGGCTGACCTCTTCGAGCAGGCCGCGCTCGATGCCTTCGC
>CAZYHO010000531.1:0-3653 GCA_964647495.1 uncultured Akkermansia sp.
GCCTCCAGTCTGGCGGTCCCCGCACCCGGCGCAAGCACCGCCGGCGCGGCGGTCATGTTCAATCAATGGTCAGTGGGCAGAGGTCAGAGGCCGGAACCAACGATTTTTCGCACAGCTTTTCAGTTGGCAATGATGAGTAGTGAGTGAAACGCCGCGATCCCCATGTACCATGCCGCAGCCCGGCGCGGCCTCCAAGCCGCCGGCGCCGGTGAATGTGATGCGCGATCCTGTCGAGACTCCTGGAAAAGCGGACCCGCCTGCCGGGCGGGCCGCTTGCTGCGGCGGCGCCCACGGACACGGCTCCGGAAACCAGCCGTCGCACCACCACGACGCCGGCGCCACCGTGCCGGCCGCCGGAGCGAAGTACTTCTGCCCGATGTGCCCCGGCGTGGAATCCGACCGGCCGGGCGACTGCCCGAAATGCGGCATGGCGCTCGATCGCAACCCGGCATGGAAACCGCCAGCACGCACGATCTACACATGCCCGATGCATCCCGAAGTCCGGCAGGACCATCCGGGTGACTGCCCTGAGTGCGGCATGTCATTGGAGCCGGTGAACGTCGTTGCCGCGGAAGATGCTGACGAAGAAAACGAAGCGTCCGTGCTCGGCCGGAAACTTTGGATTGGCGCGGCGTTGGCGCTGCCGGTCTTCCTGCTCGCGATGGGTGAAATGGTGCCCGGGCTGAATGTGGGCGAGCGAATTCCGGCCGCGGTTTCAGGCTGGACACAACTGGTGCTGTCCACGGTCGTGGTGTTCTGGACCGGCGGTTTCATTTTCGCGCGCGCCTGGCGCTCGCTGCGTCATCGCAGCCTGAACATGTTCACGCTGATCGCGCTGGGTGTCGGGGCGGCCTGGCTGTACAGCACGGTCGCCGTGCTGATGCCGGATCTGTTTCCGCACTCGCTGCGGCACGGCGGACACGTGGCATTGTACTTCGAGGCCGCCGCGGTCATCACCGTGCTCGTCGTTCTCGGCCAATGGCTGGAGGCGCGCGCGCGCCATCAGACCGGACAAGCCGTGCAGGCACTGCTCGGGCTGGCGGCCAAAACCGCGCGCCGCGTTTCCGGCGGCCAGGAAATGGACGTGCCACTCGAGGAGGTCCAGCCCGGTGACGTGTTGCGTGTGCGCCCCGGCGAAAAAGTGCCGGTGGATGGCATGATCGTCGAGGGCGGCAGCGCGGTGGATGAATCGATGCTTACCGGGGAGCCGGTCCCGGTGGCCAAAGGACCCGGCGACCGCGTGGCCGGCGCGACGCTGAACCAGACCGGGTCATTCCTCATGAAGGCGGAAAAAGTCGGGGCTGACACCCTGCTTTCCCAAATCGTGGCCATGGTGGCGGAGGCCCAGCGCAGCCGCGCTCCGATCCAGCGGCTGGCGGACCGCGTCTCCGGATGGTTTGTGCCCACGGTGGTCGTCATCGCGGCGCTCACGTTCGCGGCATGGATGCTGTGGGGCCCGGAGCCTCGGTTGCCCTACGCAATCGCATGCAGCGTGGCGGTGCTCATCATCGCCTGCCCATGCGCGCTGGGGCTGGCCACTCCGATGTCGATCATGGTCGGCGTCGGCCGCGGCGCACAAATGGGTGTGCTCGTCCGCGACGCGGCAGCCCTCGAGCGCGCCGAAAAAATCACCCATCTCATCACCGACAAGACCGGCACCCTGACCGAAGGAAAACCGGTGGTCCGCCGCGTCGTCACCGCCGATGCCGCCGAGGCCGCCACCGCAAACGACCTTCTGCGCCGCATGGCCGCCCTCGAGCGTCTCAGCGAACACCCGCTCGCCCACGCGGTCGTGACCGCCGCTCACGAGCGCGGGCTGGACTTGCCGGAAGTCGGCAATTTCGACTCGGTCACCGGAGCCGGCGTGCAAGGGGTGATCGACGAGCGGACGGTTCGGGTGGGCAAACGGTCCTGGCTGGAGGCGCAGGGAGTGGTCGTGCCGGAGGCCATGGCGGCCTCGGCTCGCGAACTTCAGGAATCCGCACACACCGTGCTGTGGTATGCCGAGGATGCGGAGGCGCGCGGATTCGTCGCCGTCGTCGACCCCATCAAGGCGTCCACACCCGGCGCGGTCCGGTCATTGCACGCCATGGGCCTGAAGGTCGTCATGCTCACAGGAGACAATCCCCACACCGCCGCCGCGGTGGCTCGCGAGCTGGGCATCGATGACTTCCGCGCCGAACAGACGCCGGCCGACAAACGCGATCTCGCCCGTTCGTTGCGCGCCGGCGGAGCGGTCGTCGGCATGGCGGGTGACGGCATCAATGACGCACCCGCGCTCGCCGAGGCGGATGTCGGCATCGCCATGGGCACAGGCACCGATGTCGCAATCCAGAGCGCCGGCCTGACCTTGGTGAAAGGCGACCTGGGCGGCATCGTGCGGGCCCTCGGCCTCAGCCGCGACGTGATGCGCAATATCCGCCAGAACCTCTTCTTCGCGTTCGCGTACAATGCCCTCGGCATCCCCCTCGCCGCCGGCGCGCTGTACCCGCTCACCGGCTGGTTGCTCAATCCGATGGTCGCCGGCGCCGCCATGGCGCTCAGCAGCGTCTCGGTCATCGGCAACGCCCTGCGCCTGCGCCGGCCCGGCACCGGCCCTCGGCCGCACTCCAGCCAGCCGGCTGCCTGACGCTGCCTGACGCTGCCTGATCGCGACCCGGAAGCCGCGTCGCGGAAAGCCGGCGCTCAACGAACCGCGCGGCGACCGCGCCAACGCAGCGCGATCGTGAACAGCCCCGCAAGGCCGAGCATCACCAGGCTCAGCAGGCCCCCTTCCACCAGCGTGATCAAGAACGTCGGAACAATCGAAGTTATGTCGCCAATCCAGACCGATGCCGCCCGCTCTTCGGCAACAGGTCCGGTCAGCCATACCCGCAGCGCCGAAATCCAGGCCGACCGGCCGAACGCTTCAACGAGCTGCGTTGCAGCCAGTCCAGCGTAAACCTCTCCCCAGATCAACGGGCCCATCAGCGGCCCACCGCCAAGCCTCGGGATCATCCCGATCAACGCGCCCACCGCCATGCCGCTCCGAAACCGCGTCGCCCATCGCAACGCCCTCCCGAACGCGCTCCCCGGGACTCGCCGCACATACCAGACACTGCTCGTCGCCAACGTGTAGGCCACCATGAAACACAGCACCCCACACACCATCGCCACCCCTCCTTGCCAACGCCACGCATCCGTGACATCCCACGCGATAATGAAACTCGGCGCCGCATTCAACGCGACATGCAACACCCAATGGCGCGCCTGGCGGCCCAATGACGATCGATCAATCCACATTACTTTGTGGTACAAAGTAAAGCAGGGTTGTCAAATGCTTCCACTTGGATGGCTTCGCGCATTTCAAAACCGCATGGAAGCGGGCATGTGGGTGGGGCGTGACCTCCGGGCACGCCAGCGGTTCCCATGTCTGAGGCCAAGGGAGACCGCCGATTCCCGGAAGACGCCCGAGACGGAAAGCGCGAACGCCTGGTGTGCATGGAATCGTTCGCCTCCTGCCCGGCCGCCTCCGGAGAATCGGGAACCGGGCCATCCCGTGCACGCGGCAACCGCTGACGCGCCCGGAGGCTCGCGTCCCACCCCGGAGCTTCGCTTCGATGTCCGTGTTCTGGAGTGGACATGTGCGCTTCGCGTTTCACAAAAACACCTCT
>CAZYHO010000532.1:0-3651 GCA_964647495.1 uncultured Akkermansia sp.
CACTGCATCTGATCCCGGAACCTTCGCTGCCGATGCTATGCGTCGTCGGCGCCGTCGCCCTGATCATCTTCAAGAGACCAGGGAGGCCGGAAAGAGACGGGAAATGATGTTCAATCGGCTCTTTCGGAGAGAGGAGTCTGTTGGTGAAGGTTCGCGACGGGCGTCAGGTGCGTCAACTGGCATTCCGGGCGGAGTTCACGGGGGGCTGAGGCATTTCAAGCGGCGGCGGATCTCCAATCTTGACGCACGAACCTGTTGGCGAATCCGGGACACCCGCTCGAGTATCGGAATTGAGCACTTTTGCTGTCGGGTTCGGCCTTCCATGGGTGTCTCGAATAGCCCTTCGCCTCCTGCCCGGAGGCCTCGGGAGAATCGGGAACCGGGCCATCCCCTGCACGCGGCAACCGCTGACGCGCCCGGAGGCTCGCGTCCCACCCCGGAGCTTCGCTTTGATGGCTGAGTTCTGGAGCGGGCGTGTGCGCTTCGCGCTTTCCAAAACCGCATGGAAGCGGGCGTGTGTCCTCGCACCGGACATCTCTGATCCGTGTACCGTGTACCGCTGCACCGTGCACCTGCCACAGGACACGCAGGCGGTTCGTGCAAAAATCCGCCATGCCTTCAGGGTGGCCTTTGCCTGGACCTCTTTATTATTCCTCCCCTCAAAAGTGCAAACTCCAGGCGGCGGGGCCTCTCGGCCTCCAGATGGGGCAGATTCTTATTGAAATTGTTAACAGTTCTGTCTCGAATCCCGTTTTTGGAATCCTTGTATTCTTGATCCTCGCTCTTGCGATTTGAAGCGGGCAATTCGGGATGCCCCACGTTTTCCGCCGATGAACATTCTTGGCATATCGGGTTTTTACCATGATGCCGCGGCGGCCCTGCTGGCGGACGGGCGGATTGTGGCGGCGGCGCAGGAGGAACGGTTTACGCGGATCAAGCACGACGCGGCATTTCCGGCGCGGGCGGTCGAGTACTGCCTGGAGGAGGCCGGGCTGACACCTGAGCGGCTTGATTTTGTGGTGTTTTACGAGAAGCCGCTGCTGAAGTTCGACCGGCTGCTGGAGACGTATTTGTCGTATGCTCCGGCGGGGTTCGGGAGCTTCAAGCGGGCGTTGCCGGTGTGGCTGCACAAGAAGCTGTACCTGAAGCGCGAGATGAGCCGGGGGCTGGGCGGGCGGTATTCGGGCCGCTTTGTTTTCACCGAGCATCACGAGGCGCACGCGGCGAGCGCGTTTTTTCCCAGTCCGTTCGAGGAGGCCGCGATCCTGACCGTGGATGGCGTGGGCGAATGGGCGACGACGACCTGGGGCGTCGGCCGCGGGAACCGGTTCGACCTGCTCGAGGAAATCCGGTTTCCGCATTCGCTCGGGCTGCTCTACTCCGCGTTCACCTATTATTGCGGGTTCAAGGTGAACAGCGGCGAGCACAAGCTGATGGGGCTCGCGCCCTACGGCGAGCCGAAATACGCCGGACGCATCGCCGGTCCGCTCGTCGACATCCGGGACGACGGTTCGTTCCGGCTGAACATGAAGTATTTCAACTACTGCCAGGGCCTGACGATGACGAACCGGGCCTTCGAGGAGTTGATGGGGCGCCCGCGCCGCGAACCCGAGACGCCGCTCGATCAGTTTCACATGGACATGGCGGCCAGCATCCAGGCGGTGACCGAGGAGATCATGCTCAAGCTCGGCCGGCACATCCACAAGGCGACCGGCATGAAGCGGCTCTGCCTGGCGGGCGGCGTGGCGCTCAACTGCGTCGCCAACGGCCGCCTCCTGCGCGAGGGGCCGTTCGAGGACATCTGGATTCAGCCGGCCGCCGGTGACGCGGGTGGCGCGCTCGGCGCCGCCTGCTTCGTGTGGCATCAGCTCCTGGACAATCCGCGCACCGCGACCACGCAAATGGGCTCGAGCTACCTCGGCCCCGCCTTTTCGCAGGCAGACATCAATACGATCCTCGATGCCCGGGGCGCCGTCTATGAACTCGCCGGCAGCGACGACGAGCTGTGCGAGAAAGTCGCCGATCTCATCGCCTCCGGGAATGTCGTCGGATGGTTCCAGGACCGCATGGAATTCGGTCCGCGCGCGCTCGGCGCCCGCAGCATTCTCGGGGACGCCCGCTCTGAGGAAATGCAGAAGACGATGAACCTGAAGATCAAGTTTCGCGAGTCCTTCCGGCCGTTCGCGCCGGTCGTCCTCCGGGATCGCGTGCATGAGTTTTTCGAGATGCGCCCGAATGAAGACAGCCCGTACATGCTGCTCGTCGCCCCGGTTCGCGAGGACAAACGCATCCGCCTCAACGGAGGCGCCGCCGGTGTGCGCGGTCTCGACAAACTCAGGCTCAAACGCTCCACCGTCCCCGCCATCACCCACGTCGATTACTCGGCCCGCGTCCAGACCGCCGATCCCGAGCGCCACGGCCTTTACCACCGCCTGCTGCGGACGTTCGAAGCGCGCACCGGTTCGCCCGTCATGATCAACACCAGCTTCAACGTCCGCGGCGAACCGATCGTCTGCCGCCCGGAAGAGGCCTACCATTGTTTCATGGGCACGCACATGGACGCGCTTGTCCTCGGCCGCGCCATCCTCAAAAAAGACGCCCAACCCGCCACCAACCGCATCCAGCGCGACGACTATCTCGCCCGGTTCGCCTTGGATTGAACATTCCCCATGATCAAAATCGACTGGAACCCGGATCCCCGCAAACTTCGGCAATTCGCCGTGGCGTCGCTCGCCGGCATCCCGCTGATCGGGTATGTGCTGACGCGGTTGCTTCCGGCGGGGGTTTTGCCGCCGGCGCCGACGGTGCTCATGGTCGCCGCGGTGGCGGGCGCTGCCGTGTGCGCGCTCGGCCTGATCTTTCCCCCGGCGGTGCGTCCGGTGTACGTGCTGCTGGCCGCGCTGGCGTATCCGATCGGCCTGGTGCTCGGGTTTCTGTTGCTGCCGCTCGTTTATTTCGGCGTGTTTCTGCCGGTCGCATTGATCCTGAGGCTCGCCGGCGCCGACCCGATGCAACGGAAACTCAAAACGGGCGGCACCTACTGGATCAAGCGGCGGCCGGCCCCGGAGGCCGCCGCGTACTTCAGGCAATACTGATCGATTCTCGCCATGACCGAAGATCCCATCACCGAAGATCCCAAGAGCCGGAAAGCCGCCTTCCTGGAAGCGGGCAAGGAGAAGGACACCCACCTTTTGAGGGAGTTCATCGGGTTCATGAACGAGAACAAGAAATGGTGGCTCTCGCCGATCATCGTCGTCCTTCTGCTGCTCGGACTGCTCGTTCTGCTGGGCGGGAGCGGGCTGGCGCCGTTCATTTACACGCTGTTCTGAAATGCCGGATCCGGCGAGACCGCGGCGCGTGCGCCGGCTCCGGGAGAAGCTGGACCAGCTTTCGGACAATCTTGCTGGACGCGAAGCTTCGGAGGTGGGGCGTGACCTCCGGGCACGCAAGCGGTTCCCGAGTCTGAGGCCATGGGGGGATGCCGATTCTCGATGATCGCCCGAGACGGAAAGCGCGAATGCCTGGTGCGCATGAATCGTTCGCCTCTTGCCCGGGGGGCCTCGGGAGAATCGGCGACCGGGCCATCCCCTGCACATGCCAACCGCTGACGCGCCCGGAGGATCGCGTCCCACCCCGGAGCTTCGCTTTCAT
>CAZYHO010000533.1:0-3634 GCA_964647495.1 uncultured Akkermansia sp.
CGCACCTGGGAGCGCCGCAGTCGCCTGCGGCCTCGTGCGTATTGGCATGGGTGCAAGGCTCTTGTGCGAGACCGGGAAAGTTGGGGCACTCTGTTCCAGGATCGGCTCCGCGGCTTGGCCTGCGGTTCCGGCTTCCCGCCGGGACTCCAACTCAAAAGCTGTGCGTTGATCCTGGCAAGTGCGGGGCACTGCTCAAAGTGGGTTTCTTACGCCGCGCCCCAGAAGGCGAGGGCGCAGGCGAGTACGAGGGCGCCGTAGGTGAGGCCGGCGAGGGAGAGCCGTTTCCAGCGGGTTTCGGTGGCGGTGGCCCAGCCGAGGTGGTCGCGGAGGAGATACGGCATTCCGACCCAGAACATGCCGAGGATGATCCAGGCGTAGGCGAGGAGCGGGAGCAGGAGGCGGGAGCGCGGGGCCTCCAGGAACGCGGCATCGAGGATCGGGCAGGAGGCGAGGAGCATGAGGATGCCGAGCGCGCGGGCGGTCAGGAATTCATCCACGAACGCGAGCATCAGCCAGAAGACGACCGGCAGGAGGACGAGGGCGACGCGGCGGATGCGCCAGAACTCGCCCATATCCATGGACGAGACGAGCACGAGCGCCCAGAGCAGGGCGATCGCGAGCAGCACGGTGCCGAGCGGCTTGTTCCGGGGCGCTTCTTTGAGCGCGACGCGCAGGCCGCGGTAATTAAAGAAGGCGTAGGCGTGCGCGGCGACCATGAGCAGGCCGACGGCGAGCCCGGCGGTACGCAGCGACAGGCCCCGGTAGAGCCAGTCGTAGAGCGAATGGGCGAGATCGGCCATGCGTCAGCCTCAGGCTTCAGCCAGTTCGGTTTCTTCGTCGGAGTGATAGACGGGCGGTTCGCCGACCTCCTGGATGGAGATGCCGCGGTTGGTGGAGAAACCGCTGCCTGCGGGGATGAGGTGGCCCATGATGACGTTTTCCTTGAACCCGCGCAGCTTGTCCACCTTGCCGAGGGTGGCGGCGTCGGTGAGCACGCGTGTCGTGTCCTGGAAGGAGGCGGCGGAGATGAACGAGTCGGTTTCGAGCGACGCCTTGGTGATGCCGAGCAGCACGGGTTCGGCCTCGGCCGGTTTGCCGCCCTGTTCCTCGATGCGTTCGTTTTCGGCTTCGAAGTCGAGGCGCTCGACCTGGTCACCCCACAGGAACTGGGTGTCACCGGGCTCGGTGATTTTCACCTTGCGGAGCATCTGGCGGATGATGATCTCGATGTGCTTGTCGTTGATCTCGACGCCCTGGAGGCGGTAGACTTCCTGGACTTCGTTGGTGAGGTGCTCCTGGAGCGCCTGCGGCCCGGAAATCTCGAGGATTTCGTGCGGCACGACGGCGCCGTCGGTGAGCTGTTCGCCCTTTCTGATGAGGTCGCCCGGGGTGAAGAGCAGGTGTTTTTCGCGCTGGATGAGGTGCTCGACTTCCTCGTTGGTTTCGGGATCGCGGACGATGACGCGCTGTTTGCCGCGGACGAGGCCGCCGAGTTCGACGACGCCGTCGATGCGGGCGATGGTCGAATGGTCCTTCGGTTTGCGGGCCTCGAAGAGTTCGGCCACGCGCGGCAGACCGCCCGTGATGTCCTTGGTCTTGGCGACCTTGCGCGGGGTGCGGGCGAGCAGGGCGCCGCCGGCCACTTTCTCGCCGCGTTTCACGGAGATGTGCGCGCCTGTCGGGATGCTGTAACTGGCGAGAACGGTGCCTGATTTCGTGTCCTCGATGACGATGGACGGGTGGAGATCCTCCTTGTGGGGGATGACGACCAGCCCCTTGACGCCGGTTTCCTTGTCGACCTCGCGGCCGAGCGTGATGCCGTCGATGAGATCCTTGAATTCCACGCGGCCGGCCTTCTCGGTGAGAATCGGCACGTTGTACGGATCCCATGTCGCGATCTGGTCGCCTTTCTTGACGGCGGAGCCGTCGGCCTGGGCGATGTTGGTCCCGATGATGAGTTTGTGCTGCTCGAGTTCGAGCCCCTTGTCGTCGAGCACCGAGAGCGTGCCGTTCTTGTTGAGGACGATCCAGCCGCCCTCGGCCGACTCGACAGCGCGGACCTCGTTGTAACGGAGCAAGCCCTTGTTTTTGATGATGATGCGCGGCTGCTTGAGCATCGAGGTCGCCACACCGCCGGTGTGGAACGTGCGCATGGTCAACTGCGTGCCGGGTTCGCCGATCGACTGCGCGGCCACGATGCCGACCGCCTCGCCGATCTTGACGACCGCCTGCGTGGCCAGGCTCAGGCCGTAACAACGGATGCAACACCCGCGCTTGCTTTCGCAGGTGAGCACCGAGCGAATCTTGAGTTGCTCGACTCCGATGTCCTGCAATTTGCGCGCCTGGCTTTCCAGGATGAGCTGGTCGACATCGACGATGATCTCGCCCGTGACCGGATCCTTGACCTGCTCGCAGCTCGTGCGCCCGTAGGCGCGCGTGCGCAGCTCGACCACCTCTTCGTCACCCTCGTAGATCGACTTGATGATGATGCCGTTGGTCGTGCCGCAGTCCTCCTCGGTGATGATGACGTCCTGTGCGACGTCGACGAGCTTGCGCGTCATGTAGCCGGAGTCGGCCGTTTTGAGGGCGGTGTCGGCGAGACCTTTGCGGGCGCCGTGGGTCGAGATGAAGTACTCGAGCACGGAGAGGCCCTCGCGGAAGTTCGAGGTGATCGGACGCTCGATGATTTCGCCGGACGGCTTGGCCATGAGGCCGCGCATGCCGCCGAGCTGTTTGATCTGCTGGCGGTTGCCCCGTGCGCCGGAGTCGACCATCATGAAGAGCGGGTTGGGGTATTTGCGGCCCTCGTTGTGTTCGAGCTGCCGGAAAACCGCCTTCGCCAGGTCGTCACCGGCGGCGGTCCAGAGGTCGATGACCTTCTGCTGGCGCTCGCCGTTGGTGATGATGCCGCTGCGGTATTGTTTTTCGGCCACTTCGACCTGTTCGTAGGTCTTGTGGAGCAGGCCGCGCTTCTCGGTGGGGATGAACATGTCGGCGATGCCGATCGAGGTGCCGGAGAGCGTGGCCGAGCGGAAGCCGAGCGTCTTGAGGCGGTCCAGGGCGGCGACGGTTTCGACGTGGCCGGAGACCTGGAAGCAGCGCCAGATGATGTCGGAAAGGTCTTTCTTGCCGACCGTCTTGTTGATGAACCCGAGACCGGCGGGCCAGATTTCGTTGAAGCGGACGCGGCCGGGCGTGGTCTCGATGATTTTTTCATCCTTTTTGCCGAAGACGGTGTCTTTGCCGAAATCCGGATTTTTGAAGCGGATGAGTTCGTGGAGTTCGACGGCGCTTTCGGCGATGGCGAATTCGACCTCGGTGACGTCGGCGAAGAGCGGTTTGTACTTGGCGGCCTCCTCCTTGCCGTCCTTCGGGGGGAACTGGCGGTGGTGGGTGAGGAAGTACATGCCGAGCGGGATGTCCTGGGACGGTGTGGTGACCGCTTTGCCGGAGGCCGGGGAAAAGAGGTTGTTGGTGGCAAGCATGAGGAGGCGCGCCTCCATCTGGGCCTCGACCGAGAGCGGCACGTGCACGGCCATCTGGTCACCGTCGAAGTCCGCGTTGTAAGCGGTACAAACGAGCGGGTGAATGCGGATCGCTTCGCCTTCGATGAGCTGCGGTTCGAATGCCTGCA
>CAZYHO010000534.1:0-3631 GCA_964647495.1 uncultured Akkermansia sp.
GAGCCGAACAACCGGGGCGTGCGCGGATTTGTCGAGGGCATGCAGTTTTCGCCCGGGCGCGGGTATTATGCGGCGCCGGTCGATCTGGTGATCGCGTCCGCCACACCCGGTGTGACGATCCGCTACACGCTCGACGGCGAACCGCCGACGGCATCGACGGGTGAAGTGTACACAGGGCCGATCCGCGTGGCCTCGACGGTGACGGTGCGGGCCGCGGCTTTCAGGGAGGGCTATCGCGAAAGCGACGTCGCCGCGCACACGTACCTGTTCACGGCCGACATCCGGACGCAGCCGGACATGCTGCCGGCGGTGACGAATGCTCCGGGCTACACAGGGCAAATCGAACCCGGGCTGCGGTCGCTGCCGGTGGTGGCGCTCTCGCTGAGGGACTCGGACTTTTTCGGAGGAAACGGGATTTATGCGATCGCCGCGCTTTCCGGGCGGGCGCAGGAGGTGGAAGTATCGTTCGAGTATTTCGATCCCGCGGACTGGAGGTCGGTGCAGGCCGGCGCCGGCATCCGCATTCATGGCGGCAATGCGCGGACGCATCCGAAGAAGCCGCTGCGGCTGTATTTCAGGAGCGTGTACGGTGACGCCCGGCTCGAGTTTCCGTTCTTCGGGGGGGCGTCGGTGCAGCGATTTGACCAGCTTGTGCTGCGCCCCGGTGGCCACGATAGCTGGTCGCTGGCGTCCACATTTGGATCGTCCTCGGCCGACCTGCCGCCGCACGCGACGTTCATGCGCGACCAGTTTTTGCGACGGACGGAAAACGCGCTCGGAATCCTGTCGCCGCACGGGCGGTACGTGAACCTCTTTATCAACGGCCGCTACTGGGGGCTGTACGACCTGCACGAACGCCCGAACGCCGCGTATTTCGCCGATCACCTCGGGGGGCGCGAGGAGGATTACGATGTGGTGCACCACCCGGAGTTTCTGGGTGCCACGCACGAGGTGGTGGATGGTTCCGGCAGCTCGTGGGAGGCGCTGGTGGAGCGCGCGGCTCTGGGCGTGCAGTCGGCGCCGGCGTATGCGGGGATTCAGGAGATGCTGGCGATCGACGATTTCATCGACCACCTGATCGTGCGCCTGTGGTCGGGTGATTTCGATTGGTGCGGGCCGATCTACCGCGGCGCGCAGAATGTGACGGTCTTCTCGAGCAAGAACTGGTATGCGGGCCGGCGGGCACGCGGCGCCGTGCCGGACGCCTTCAGGCTGTTCACGTGGGACGGCGAGATGTCGATGGGCAGCCACTTGATGGTGAACTTGACCGGGCAGCCGGTCGCCCAGCGGGTTGTCAATTTCGACCTGACGCGGGCGAATAGCGCCGGATCGCCGGCCGGCCTGTACGACGCGCTGCGGCAGAATGCGGCATTTCGCGTGCGGTTCGGCGACCGGTTGCAGAAGCATTTTTTCAATGACGGCGCGATGACGGTGGCGGCGAACGCGGCGCGGTGGTCGGCGATGGAGGCGGAAATCGAAGGGGCGGTGATCGGCGAGTCGGCGCGCTGGGGGCACGAGACGACCACGGTGCTGACGCGCGACGGCCACTGGCGGCCGGAGGTGAACTGGGTCAAGAACACGTTCATCCCTGGACGGAACGCGACCGTGCTGGCGCAGTTCCGCACGGCAGGGCTCTTTCCCCAGACACCCGCGCCCGTGTTCAGCCAGTTCGGGGGTGTGATTCCCATGGACGGATCGTTCCGGCTGTCGATGACCGGGCCCGCGGGGACGACGTTTTATTTTACCCTGGATGGCTCGGATCCCTATGTCCCGCCTTCCATGACCGTTGCGACGCTGGTTGGAGAGAATGCGCCGGTATCGGTGTTGGTGCCCGACTTCGCGAATGGCGGCCCGGCGCTCGGCGCGACGTGGCGCGAGGTCGACCCACCCGCCAACGAGGCCGAATGGATCGTGGGAGCGAACGGCGTGGGATTTGAAACATTCCCGGAGAATTTCGCGGGCCTGATCCGGACAGACGTGGCGCCGATGTACGGCGCGAATGGCAGTGTGTTCATCCGGGTTCCATTCGATATCGCCGATGCCTCGGCGCTCGAGGCGTTTGAAGTGCTGACATTGAAGATGCGCTTCGACGACGGATTCGTGGCCTGGCTCAATGGCGAGCGGGTGGCCGCGGCGAACGCGCCCGCCACGCCGGGTTTCAACAGCCTCGCCACCGCCAACCGCTCCGACACCCAGGCTGTCGTATTCGAAAGCTTCGACATTTCCGATGGTATTGGCGCGCTTCGGGTCGGGCGGAATCTGCTGGCGATCCAGGGATTGAACAATGGCATCACCAGTTCCGACCTCCTCATCCAGGCGGTGCTGGAGGCGGGTCGCGAAAGCGGAGGCGAGCCCGCCCCCGGCGCCCAGGTCTACACCGGGCCGGTGGCCTTGGCGCAGCCTCGCGTGGTCCGCGCGCGCTCTGTCTCGGCGGCGGGCGAATGGTCTCCGCTGACCGAGGCGCAGTTCTTCTCCGGGATCCCGGCGTCGTCGGCAAATCTCGTCGTCAGCGAAATCGCCTACCGTCCGCTGGGGCCGTCCACCACAGCCGAGATAGCGTCCGGAGCCTCGGACCGGGGCGCATTCGAGTTCATCGAGGTGGCCAACATTTCAACCGCGGCGGTCGATCTCGTCGGAGTGCGGTTCACCGCGGGAATCGCGTTCAACTTTACCGGATCGCTCGTCACCACACTCGGGCCGGGCGAGCGAGTGGTTGTCGCCTCGAACCGCAATGCTTTCGCCGCCCGTTACGGGGTCGAGTTCCTGCCCGTGGTTGCAGGCGAGTTCGGCGGATCGACGAGCCTGGCCAACGAGGGCGAAACATTGGAACTGACAGCCGCCGACGGATCGATCATCCAGCGGTTCGCCTACAACAATCGGGCGCCGTGGCCCGAGGCCGCCGACGGCGCCGGATTCACCCTGGAACTCATCGATCCGGCCGCCCTGCCGGTTCACGCCAGCCCGCTGAACTGGCGCGCCAGCCTGGATATCGGTGGCACGCCCGGCGGAGACGGGCTCGTCGATTACGACGCCTGGGCGCGGCGGTATTTCGACCCGGCGCTTCCGGACTTCGCACAACACTCGGCCCCGGGCGCCGACCCCGACGGTGATGGACTCGTCAACCAGTGGGAGCATCTGCTCGCCCTGCATCCTGGCGTGCCCGACGGTGACGGCCTCCGCGCCAGCCTGCTCGAACTGGAGGGTGCCACATACCTGTCGATCGAAGCCGCGCTGCGCCCCGGGATGGCGGACTCGATCCGCGCCGAAAGCTCCGACGACTTGAACGCCTGGTCCCCGGTCGGCGCTGTGATCGTCGAATCGACGGCCCATCCCGCCGATGGTCGCCAGCGAGTGCGCTTCCGCACCGTCGCCCCTGTCGAACCCGGCGCCCGATTCCTGCGGCTCGTCGCCACGCCATGAGGGACGCGGCCATGGAGAAATCCTCAAGTGACGCTGATTTCCTGGAGCGCGATGGCAGCGCCGCATGATCTGGGTCTCGGGTAGGGGATGAAATGCCGCGATGTGGGCAACGGGACGCTCGCGCACCAGTCTTTCTACATCAGGCATTCGCGTTTGCGTCCCGAGGGCTCTCCGAGAATCGGCGGTCCCCCATGGCCTCAGACTCGGGAAC
>CAZYHO010000535.1:0-3631 GCA_964647495.1 uncultured Akkermansia sp.
GTCGGATTTGGCCGCGCGCTCGACGACGCGGAGCGCGAATCGATCGAAGGCGCCCTTCTCGAGCGGCTGCCTGCGCTTGCGGCCGCCTCGCGCGGTCGTCCCGGCCACGCTCTGCGAACGCTGAAGGATCCTCCTCCCGTCCAGATGCTCATGCCCGGCTTCAGCGTGCAGGAGGTGCCGCTCAAGCTCGGAAACATCAACAACCTCCGCTACCGCCACGACGGCACGCTCATCGCGCTCGGATACGACGGCCGCCTGCACGCCCTCCATGACCGCGACAATGACGGCGTGCCGGACACGGCGGACGTCTGGTGGGACAACGCGCCACTCAAAGCCCCGATCGGACTGGCTTTGCTGCCCGCCGGCGATCCGCGCGGCGAGGGCGCCTTCGTCACGAGCAAGGCGAAGCTCTCGCTCCTGCTGGACCGGGATCGCGACGGGCGCGCGGAGGAGGAAGTCATCGCGGCCGACGGCTGGCCGGATACGTTCCACGGAGTCGACACCGTGGGCGTGGCGGTCGATCCGAAGGACGGTTCGATCTATTTTTCCATCGGGTGCGCGAATTTCACCAATGCCTATCTCATGGATGCGCAAGGGCGTTCCGGTTATCGACTGGACGGTCCGAAAGGCACGGTGCAGCGCGTGTCGGCGGACCTGAAAACACGGGAAACGATCGCCACCGGCGTCCGGTTCCTCTGCGGCATGGCGATCAATCGCGAGGGCGACCTCTTCGGCGTCGATCAGGAAGGGGCGACGTGGCTTCCCAACGGCAACCCGTTCGATGAACTCCTCCACGTCGTGAAGGGTCGCCACTACGGCTTTCCGCCGCGCCATCCGCGTCATCTTCCAGGCGTGCTCGACGAGCCATCCACTTTCGATTTCGGACCGCAGCACCAGAGCACAACCGGACTCATCTTCAATGAAGGCGTGAATGGCGGTCCGGCATTCGGTCCGGCCCACTGGCATGGTGACGCGCTCATCACCGGCGAGTCGCGCGGCAAGATCTGGCGCACCAAGCTGGTCAAGACCCCGGAGGGTTATGTCGCGCAGTCGCATCTGCTGGCATGCCTCAACATGCTCACGGTTGATTCTTGCGTGACACCGCGCGGCGACCTGCTGATCGCCTGCCACAGCGGCCCTCCCGACTGGGGCACCGGCCCCGCGGGAGAGGGCCGCCTCTTCCTCATCCGCCAGGTCAATGAGGCGCTTCCGCAGCCGGTCCACGCGTGGGCGGCGGCTCCGGACGAATTCCGCATCGCTTTTGACCGGCCGCTGCGCGTGGAGGATTGGCAGGGCGCCCAGTCGAAGGTGCGCATCGAAGCGGGTGAACATGTGTCCGCCGGCGACCGGTTCGAAACCGTGAGGCCCGGATACCAGGTGGTGCGCGACCAGATGGCCGCGCCGCGGCGGTGGGTGGACGTGCTCGGCCTGGCGCTGACCGCGGACGCGCGCACGCTCTCGCTTCGTATTCCCCCGCAGTCGGATCCGGGAACGTATGCCATCACGCTCCCGATTCCCGCGACCTGGCGGACGGACTCGCCGATACCGCAGGTTCCGGAAATCGATGTGCAACTCACGCTTCACGGTGTCACGGCGGTTGCCGCAGGCTCTGACGATCGTGTTGTCCTGCCGCATCCGTCGCCGGCGGTGGCCAAATCCCTCACCGCCGGCTCGGCCGGGCACGAAACGTTTTTCGCAGCCACGGACGGGTGGCACGTGAGCGGGCACCTCGACCGCGCGAATGTTTTTCAACCCGCGACTCAACCCGGCTCCACGCTCGACTGGGACATCGCGCGCGACACGTTCGCCAACCAGCGCATGGACCTCGAAGTCGTCGAAAATGCCGCCGGTGGAGCGCTCGTTTCGTTCGCGGACGACGAGCCGAGGTTCGCCGCATTCACCGCCGCGGCGCCTGCCGGCAGCCGGTTTGTCCATCGGCTTGGCAGCCATGTCCGGCCGCTCGCGCTCCATCGGGTGTGGCTCCCGTGGGCGAAACCCGATCGCGCCGGAGCCGATCCAGCCACCCGCCCGGGCTCGCGTACCGACGTGGCCGGCCGCTGGCTGCACGGACGCCGCCTGTATTTCAGTAAGGCCACATGCTGGACGTGCCACACTGTGCGCGGCGAAGGGCTCGCCTTCGGCCCCGACTTGACCAATCTCATCCACCGCGACCGCGATTCCGTGGTGCACGATCTGGCGCAGCCGTCCGCCACGATCAATCCCGATCATGCGACCACGCGCGTCGAGTTGAAGGACGGACAGATACTGACCGGCCTGGTCGCGACCACCGACGCCGGGAGCCTCACGCTGCGGCTGCCCGCCGGTGTTTCTCAGGTCATCGAGCGCGATCGGATTGCGGCCACCACACCGGTGCGCGAGTCACTCATGCCTGCCGAGGCGTGGAGCGCGCTCGGCCCGGAGGAAATGGAGGACTTGCTCACGTTTCTGCTCACATCGCCGCTCGATCCGGCTCCCATCACACGCGCCAACCCCGGCCCGCCTCCCGCTCGTTCGCTGGCCGAGGTCCGCCCGCTCCTTCCAGCGCCCGATGCCGTGCCCGCGGCCGGCACACCGCTGCGCATCCTGCTTTCCGCCGGGCCGAAAGACCATGGTCTCGACGAGCACGATTACCCGCTCTGGCTCGACCGCTGGTCGACGTTGCTCGGTCTCGCCGACAACGTTACCGTCACCACGTGCATGGGATTTCCGAGCCGCGAGCAACTGGCCGAGGCGGACGTCACGGTATTTTATTCCAACAACCCCGGATGGGATCTCGGGGCCGCCCGGCTGCTCGACGAATACCAACAGCGCGGCGGTGGCGCCGTGTACCTGCATTGGGGCGTCGAAGGTCATCGGCATCCGAAGGAACTCGCCGACCGCATCGGGCTTGCCTTTTCCACTTCGGCCTTCCGCCACGGCGAAGTCGATCTCGCCTTCGCTCCCGCCCCGCACGCGATCACCGCGGGCTTTCCGCCATCCATCCGCTTCGTGGATGAAACCTACTGGAAACTCCACGGCGATCCGGCGCGGCTCCGGATCCTGGCGCATTCGATCGAGGACGACCTGCCGCGCCCGCAGATCTGGCTCAAGGAAACCGGCCCGGCCCGCGTGGTCGGCTGCCTGCCCGGCCACTTCACATGGACCCTGGATGACCCGCTCTACCGTCTTCTCGTCTTGCGCAGCCTTTGCTGGGCGGCCCGTCAACAGGACATCGACCGGCTCAGCGAACTCAGCCTCGTCGGGGCACGCCTCGCGCCGTGAAACGCCTCGCGCTTCACGGTTTTGGCTTCGCGGGCGTCTCCTCCGTCGCCGCCGCCGCCGGGCCTTCCTTCTTGCCCGCCTTCTTGGTGGCGGCCTCGACATTCGCGACATAGGAGCGGTCGGCTTCGGAAAGCCGCGTCAACGGCAGGACAAACACCTTTCCGCTACGGCGCAACCGGATCTGACCGCCGCGCACGATGTCGAACTTGAGCGTGGCCGGATCCGCGGTGGCCGCCTTGGGGTCGTTGATCGGCCACGACACCAGCTCGGCCGCGATCTCGGTGCCCTCCACGCTTTTCCAATTCCTCACCTGACCGACCTTGATCGTGACGGACGTTTCCGTTTGGGGCGTCACCGTCTTCGCGCCGAT
>CAZYHO010000536.1:0-3630 GCA_964647495.1 uncultured Akkermansia sp.
GGTCTTCTCCGAGATGGGCCGGATGCTTAAGTTAACGCCTATGGGAGCGCGCCCCGAGGCCACGCCGTACACGCAACGAATGTCCGCGAGTGAGCAGTGGGCAGTGGGCAGTGGGCAGTGAGCGGTGAGCGGTGAGCGGTGAGCGATGACGAATGACGAATGACGAATGACGAATGACCAATGATGGGGAGTAGAACCTGATCGACACCAGGGTTGCGCGCGGCATCCGGCGCGCTTTTGTGACGGGCTGCGGCCCATTTGGGCCGTGACCTCGACCGTCATTCATTCATTCATCAATCCAACTTGCCGCCATGTTCCGTGAATCCTGCTTTTCCTGCACCTCCGCTCTCGCCGCCGCCGCCCTGATGGCACTGTCCGCCGGGGCGGGCGCCGCGCCGCAAACCTTCGATTTCAAAGATCCGAAGGGCGTCAACAACGTCACTTTCAAACTCGACGCGCCGCTCGAGACGATCAACGGATCCGCCAATGGCATCACGGGTTCGCTGACGATCGATCGCGACGACCCGTCCGCCACCAAGGGGTCCATCGTGGTCGCCGCGTCCTCCCTGAACGTCGAGAACTCGACGATGAAAGAACACATGCACGGGAAAGACTGGCTGGATTCCAAAGGCCATCCCGAGATCAAGTTCACGGTGACGAGCCTGTCCGACTTCAAACTGGAAGGTGACGTCGCCACGGCGAAGGTCGTCGGCACGTTCACGCTCAAGGGCACGGAGAAGCCACTGACCGCACCAGCGAAAGTGACGCTGCTGCCAGGTATGCTGTCGAAGCGGAGCAACGGCGCGCTGGAAGGCGATCTGCTCGTTATCCGCAGCACGTTCACCATCAAGCGCAGCGACTTCGGCGTGAATCCCGGGGCGCCGACCGACAAGGTCGCCGATGAGATCGAGATCAGCCTGGCCATCGCCGGCGCCTCCCAGAAAAAGTGATGCGCCGCGCGCTTCGTCTCCTCGCGCTCGTCGTCCTCGCCGGCACGCTCGGCCTCTGGGCGGCGACCGGCGCCCACCGCGGCATCTCGAAGAACAGGGTCGAGGTGCGCACGCTCGATGAAATCACAGGCATCGAGCAAATCACTTACGAAGAACGCTTCGTGGCCGGCTACGACACGCTGGCCATCGGCGGGGCGGTCGCCCTCGTGGTTGCGGGAATGAGTTTCGCCTTCAGGCGAAAGGCCGGGATGGCCTGATGGGATTATAAAGGCGTGGCTCAGCGGTGCATGATGCACGGATCAGAGGCTGCGGTGCGAGGACACACGCCCGATTCCATGCGCTTTTGTGTGTCCGCAGGGTGCCACACAGATTACTGCCGGCCTGCATATCGTCTGTCCCCCGGTGTGTGGGAGAGGCGCTCATGAGAATGGATCGCAACATGTTTTTTGAAACCGGGTGGGGAATCGGGGGCCGGCGAGCCGGCGAGCTATTGGTGGAAATCGGTCTTGACGTGATGTGTTCCCGTCCGTTTGACTGGGGGGCTTGCGGAGCTTGATGGGCTCCTGTTTGTGATTCTTTCATCGTACATCCCCGACCCCCATGGCAAAGACAAAGAAACTGATCAACAATCCGAACGACTGTGCCGCTGAACTGCTGGACGGGCTGGTGGAGGCGTATGATGGCGCCGCGCGCAAGGTGGGGCGGGCGAGCATCGTCATGAACGACCTGCCGAAGGGGAAGGTGGGGCTGCTGGTGGGCGGGGGCTCCGGACATGAGCCGATTTATCACGGGCTGGTGGGGAAGAATCTGGCGGACGGAGCGGCCTGCGGGGACATTTTCGCGGCGCCGCCGCCGGACGTCGTGCTGGAGGCGGCGCAGGCGGTGAACCAGGGGAAAGGGGTGTTGTTCCTTTACGGGAACTATGCCGGCGACGTGTTGAACTTCGACATGGGCGCGGAACTGGCCGCGGAGGCGGGCATCGAGACGAAGACGGTGCTTATCTGGGATGATGTGGCGAGCGCGCGGCGGGACAAGAAGCACGACCGGCGCGGGATCGCGGGGCTGGTGTTGATCGTGAAGATCGCGGGCGCCGCGGCGGCGACCGCCGGCTCGCTGGACGAACTGGTGCGGATCGCGACCAAGGCGCGCGACAACACGCGATCGGTCGGCTGTTCGATGGCGCCCGGATCGATCCCGGCCACCGGCCAGCCGACGTTCGACCTGAACGACGACGAGATCGGGCTCGGCATGGGCATCCACGGGGAAAAAGGGGTCGGCCTGCTCCCGATGCAGACCGCCGCCGAACTGACGCCGAAGCTGCTCGATATCATTTTCGGTGACGACCTGAGGCTCGGACGCGGTGACGAGGCGGTGCTTCTGGTGAACAGCCTGGGTTCGACGACGATGATGGAGCTGCTCATCGTCTTGAAGGAGGCGAAGGCGATCCTGAACGACCGCGGGATCAAGGTCCACAAGACGCTGGTCGGACCGTACGTGACCTGCCAGGAAATGGCCGGCGTCTCGCTCAGCGTGCTCAAGCTCGATGACGAGCTGAAGAAGTACTGGGACATGCCGTGTTCATCGGTCTGCTACACGCAGATGTAGCCCGGGCGCCATGAATGCCCTTGACCAGCGAGCGCTGCTCCACCGCGAACTGGCGCGATTGCTGCAAGCGGGCTTCCCGATCGACAAGGCGGCGGTGACGCTGCTCGAGCGAAAGCCGGATGGCGCACGCCGGCGTGTGCTCGAAGCGTTGCGGGACGGGCTGGCCGCCGGGGGCACGATCGCGGGCAGCCTGCGGCCCGCGGTGTCACCGATGGAATTCTCGCTGCTGGAGGCGAGCGAAAAGGGCGGGCGCATCGCGGACGGGTTTGCGTATCTGGCGGAATTTTTCACGATGCGTGCGCGGACGCGCGGGCAGGTGATCGGCGGGCTGATTTATCCGTTGCTCGTGCTGCATCTGGCGATCCTGCCGACGGCGCTCATGCTCAACATCGGGAAGGATCTGTGGGATTTCGTTCCGACGGCCTTGAAGCTGCTGGCCGGATTGTATCTCGCGGCGGGAGCGGTTTTTTTCGCGGTGCGGTGGCTGCTGGCCCGGGGCGAGCACGACAGCCTGACCGACCGCATGCTGCGGCGCGTTCCGGTGCTCGGCGCGTGGCGGCGAGCGGAGTCGCTGTCGCGTTTCTGCAAGGTGCTCGAGATTTCGCTGCTGGCCGGCCGGCTGCCGTCGGATGCGATCACGCTCGCCGCTTCGGCGTCGAATTCCGCGCTGGTGCGTGCGGCGGCGGAGCGGATCGCGGCCGAAGCGGTGGCGGGCAACCCGATCGGCCCGCCGATGGCCGGTGATCCCGCGTTTCCGATCGAGCTGGCGGACAGCCTGACGAGCGCGGAGATCGCGGGGTCGCTGGAGAAGGAGGCCGGGCGGTGGGCGCAGTATTTGCAGACAGAGGCGAACCAGGCGGCCCAGCAGGTCGCCACGTGGCTGCCGCGGATCGTGTATGCCGTCGCCGTGATCGCCGTGATCATCGTCGCGGTGCGGTTCATCCTCGGTTATATGAACATGATCTCGGGCCTCATGCAGAACTGAGCGGAAAACGTGTGCGCAACACGGCGCGTCCCGCCCGCTGCGGCCGGCAGGATGTCGGATACCTGGAATTTGTACATTGTAGGGGAGGAA
>CAZYHO010000537.1:0-3630 GCA_964647495.1 uncultured Akkermansia sp.
GCGCGCGGAAAACCTACACTTCAAAGAGCGACGTGACCGAATCCCCGGCGTGGATCCGCTTGATGGCTTCGGCGAGGAGCGCGGCGATGCTGAGCGTCGTGACACGCGGGCCGGTGGCGTGCGGCACGCTGTCGGTGCACACGAGTTCTTCGATGACCGTCGATTCCTCGAGTCGCCGGTGGCCGAGTTCGCCGAGCACGCCGTGGCTGACGGCGGCGCGCACCGAGCGCGCTCCCTTTTCCTTGAGGAGATTGGCGGCGGCGGTCAGTGTGCCGGCCGTTTCCGTGAGGTCGTCGACGATGAGGACATGCTTTCCTTCCACTTCGCCGATGAGCGTGTGGGCCTCGACGACGGTGGCGGAAATCCGGCGTTTGGCGACGATGGCGAGCGGGCAATCGAGCGCGCGCGCATAGGCATCGCTCATCTTGATGCCGCCGACGTCCGGGGAAACGACGACGGCATTGTCGCCGCCGAGCCCGCGCGCGCGGATGTATTTGAGAAGCACCGGGGCGGCGTAGAGGTGGTCGACCGGTATATCGAAAAACCCCTGGATCTGCGCGGCATGCAGATCGACGGCGAGCACGCGGTCGACGCCCGCGGCGGTGAGCAGGTTGGCGACGAGCTTGGCGGTGATCGGGACGCGCGGCTGGTCTTTGCGGTCCTGGCGCGCGTAGCCGAAAAACGGGATGACGGCGTTGATGCGGCCGGCGCTGGCGCGGCGCGCCGCATCCACCATGATGAGGAGTTCCATCAGGTTGTTGTTCGTCGGCGGGCAGGTCGGCTGGACGAGGAAGACATCGCATCCGCGGATGTTTTCGTTGATCTTCACGAATGACTCGCCGTCGGGAAAGGTGGTCACCGTGGCGTCACCGCGGCGCACCCCGATGGCCGAACAGATGCGTTCGGCGAGGTGGGGGTGGGCGTTTCCGCTGATGATTCTCAGCTCCGAAAAGGGCGCGCGCATGACGGGGTCGAGAGAAGCGGGACGGCGCCCGGCTTGCAAGCGCAATCCGCAACGGGTCAGGGATCCCGCTCCGGCGCCGGCGGGGTGGCGGCGTCCAGGAACAGCGGCAGGGCGAAGTCTTCCGAGGTGATGTCGGTCAATTCGCTGCCGAGTTCCGGGCGGCTGTCGTACGGGTCGAGCGTCAGGTCGTATTCGCGCGCCACTTCGCGCGGCAGGCCGGGCACGCTCGCGCCGTCGAGCACCGCCCAATGGAGCACCGAGATCCGCTTTGGCAGCGCGCCGGACGAGCGAACCACCTCGTACACATGGTCGACGAGCATGCGGCGGTACGTGTCGAGCTTGTCGAGATCGGGTGTGGTGGCGGAAACGAGGCGGGCGCGCGCGGTGACCGGGACCGGCCAGGCGCGTGCGGCCGTGGCACGCGCGGCTTCGATGGCGATGGCCCGGATCGCGGGCGCGTCGAGCGCGGCCGGATGCAGGACGATTTCCTCGAGGTTGCCGCGCCAGCCGCCTCCCGGTGGTGTGGCCGCGCCGAAGAAAAGGTGGGCATCCTCCGGCCAGGTGGCCAGCGCGTCCTCCGGCACGGCGACCGGCTCGCTGGCGGGTTCGCCATTCACATACCACTGGACGCGGCCCGCCCCGATCGTGAGCGCCACGGCGACAGCGCGGCCAGGTGTCAGCGGGCGGTCGACGCCGCCGAGGCTGAGCGGATCGGCGTTTTCGGGCGGCACGAGCAGGCCTTCGAAGCGTCCGGCGCGTCGCAGCACGGCGAAAAACGGCTTTTCTCCGCCACGCCCGGCGGCCGCCAGCACCGCCTGTGCCTCGGGGGCCGCTTCAGCCCACTCGGTCACCGTGAAGGCGAGCGTGATGGCGCGGGCCGCGCGCACGCCGCGGGCCAGCGCCGCCGCCGAAACCGCATCCGCCTCAAACCACCCGCCGTCGAGCCACAGGCCGTGATGCGGGCTGAGCCGGCCGATGCCGCGCGCCTCGGCGAGGCACGCGCGCTCACCGTCCGGCGGGATCGCGGCCGGGACGAGGTTGTCCTGTTTCTGGCCGCGCCACCGGAAGACCGCCGTGTCCGCGCCCTCCGCGGCGGCCCGGGGCGCCCCGCGCGCGAAGGCGAGCGCCGGCTGTTGCGCGAAGCCGTCGGCCGGCGCGTCGTCGCCACCGGGCACCCACACGTCGGGAAAAAAATCGCCGAGCGTGTTGTAAGTGACGCGGACCTGGCGCTCGAGGCGGTCGCGGGCCGGAGACAGCCGGGCCACGATGATTTCCGCGGCGCGCGCGCCGAGCCTCACCTGATTCCCCTCGCTGCGCGATCCGGTCTTCGGCACGGCGTAGGGGCCGGTGAAGGCGATCACCCGCGGGTCGTTGCTCCATCGCGGATGAAACGTCTCCGCGCCTCCCACCTCGGGCGCCGCCGCCAGATTGATCTTCCACTCGCGCCCGCCACCGACATCGAACATCCGCACATGCCGGTGCGGGCCGTCGAATACCCACGCCACATAACTGTCGTCCGGCGCCAGCGATGGCCAGCACCCGGTCTCAAGCTTGTGCCAGCGCCCGCTCGGCACATCGACCAGCGCCGCCTCCCTGCCGGGAAACAATCCGATGAACTTCGTCCCGTCCCGCGAAAGCTGAAGGTTGTCGACCGCCATCGAGGCGCGATTCCACACGACCTCGCGCTGCTCCGGCGCCGCCAGCGGAAACCGCCCCAGCGTGTTTCCCGACAGCGTGAACCCCTGGCCGCCCACCACGTCTTCGATGAAATACACCCAGTCCACACCCGTGGCCGCGTCGCGCCGAACGTCCACCGCATGCCCCTTGCCGATCCGCCGCGGCGCCCCGCCCGCCCAGTCCAGCGCCATCATCACAGGATCGAAATGCTCTTTCCTGTCCCGCACTGTCCGGCCCCGGTCGGTGAACACCACGGTCCCGCCATCCGGCGAAAAAAGCGGCCGCGACCAGTTGCCCCGCAGCTCGAGCAATCGCCGCCCCGCCGCCTCCCCGGAATCCCGGCCGGCCAGCCGGTAAGTGGCCGCGTCGCCAAACGGATCAGGCGCCACGTCGTTCGCGTCCTCCAGCCACACCACACGCACCCCGGCCCCGCCCGCCACCGCCTTCAAACCATCGCTGATCGCCGCGCCGCCGGGGTCCGCGCCCGAGGCGGGACACGCCACCACGGCGGCCACCACGGCCAAGGCCATCACCCGGCCCGCCGAGGCCGCCACGCCCCCGGAATTCCGGGCCCATGCCCGCCAGCCGTCGATCAACCTCATCCCCCAAGCCTTGCCTGCGCCTCGTCTCATATCAAGTGATCCAGAGCCCATGGGCGAATATTCCCGCCACGCTCCGTCGCAAGACGGAACGCGAAGCCCTGTGCGAAACGGCCATTCGAGAACGGCCATTCGAGACACCCATCGAAGGCTGGGCCCGGGAGTGGCCGATTCCCGGATTTGTTTGTCCATAACGCATGGAAGCAGGCCTTTGGGTAGGGCGTGACCTCCGGGCCCGCCAGCGGTTCCCGAGTCCGAGGCCATGGGGGGCGCCGATTCCCGGAGAACGCCCGCGACGAAAACGCGAACGACATTTCTCTTCGCGCTCGTGCCGCGATCGGCTAGAGGGTGGCGCATGAACGAGAGTGCGACCTTTGCCCAACTGAGCGC
>CAZYHO010000538.1:0-3629 GCA_964647495.1 uncultured Akkermansia sp.
GCGGACCTGTGGGTGGGGCGTGACCTCCGGGCACGCAAGCGGTTCCCGAGTCTGAAGCCACGGGGGACCGCCGATTCTCGGAGAGCGCTCGGGACGGAAACACGAATGCCTGATGCATAAAGACTGGTGCGTGAGCGTCCCATTCCCCACATCGCGGGCATTTCGTCCCCTCCGCCAGACCAGGTCAGCCCGCTGGCATGTGTCCTCGCACCGAACACCTCTGATCCGTGCACCGTGTACCGCTGAACCGTGCACCGTCCACAGGACACGCAGGCGGTTCGTGCAAAAATCCGTCATGCCTTCAGGTTCAGGGTGGCCTTTGCCGGAACCCCTTCATTATACTTCCCCTCAAATGTACATACTCCAGGCATGTGGCGATGCCACAGGCTGAAATAAACCCGGGCCGTTGGCCCTGCGGCAGGAGTGGGGACAGACCCCTTGTGCGCGATCAATTGCCGGGCGCTTCCGCGACCTTTCCCGGAATGCGCGTCCCATTGCCCCGAGGTTGTTGCTTCAGGGAATCGCCCAGTTCGGCGCGGCACTGGTCGGCGAAGGCGAGGAGGCGCGCGACGACCTCGGGTTGCTCGGCGGCGCAGTCCACAGTTTCCGAGAGATCGGCATGGAGGTCGTAGAGGGCGGGGGCTGTGAGTTCGGTTGTTTTGTAGCGGACCGGGTTGCCGCCGGCGCCGCCGGGGCCGCCGTCGAGAGTGCGATAACGGTGCGGGAGCATCAATTTCCAGTGGCCGTCGCCGCTGACGACTCCCTGGAGTTCGTTTTGGGCGTACCAGAGACCGTAGCCGTCGTGCGGGTTGGCGGCGTCGGGCTGGCCGGCGATGACCGGCCACACATCGCGTCCGTCGATCGGCAGGGCGGGCAGGGGCGCGCCGACGCGGCCGGCGATGGTCGGGAGGAGGTCGATCGTCATGATGAAGCGGTCGTTGATGGCGCCTGCCGGGAGCTGGCCGGGCCAGCGCATCAGGCACGGGACGCGGATGCCGCCCTCCCAGGCGGTGCCTTTGCCCTCGCGAAGCGGACCGGCGCTGCCGGCATGGGTTCCGTAGCTGAGCCAGGGTCCGTTGTCGGTGGTGAAGATGACGAGCGTGTCGTTTTGCAGGCCGTGGCGGGCCAAAGCGGCGAGCACTTCGCCGACGGACCAGTCGATTTCCATGATCACGTCGCCGTAGATCCCCTGCTGCGATTTGCCGGCGAACTTCTCGCTGACGAAGAGCGGCACATGCGGCATCGAGTGCGCGAGGTAGAAAAAGAACGGGCCGTCCTTGTGCCGCTCGATGAACGAGACGGCGCGTTCGGTGTACCGCGTGGTGAGCAGGCGCTGGTCCTCGGCGGTGACGTCGTCGTCGATGACGCGGCCGTCTTCGAGGAGCGGGAGCTTCGGATAGGATCCCGGCCTGGCCTCCGGGTGGTGCGGCCACATGTCGTTGGAGTACGGCAGACCGAACGATTCGTCGAAGCCATGGCGGTTCGGCAGGAATTCATCGCGATGGCCGAGGTGCCACTTGCCGGCCATACCTGTGGCGTAGCCGCGCGCCTTGAGGAGTTCGGCCAGGGTGGTTTCGTCCGCGTGGATGCCGTGTGAGGCATTTGGTCCGAGCGCGCCGTGAATGCCGATGCGGTTCGGATAACAGCCGGTGAGGAGAGCGGCGCGCGAGGCGGAGCAGACGGCCTGGGCAACGTGGAAATTGGTGAACTTCACGCCTTCGCGGGCCAGGCGGTCGAGGTTCGGTGTGGCGAACCCTTTGGCGCCGAAGTCGCCGACATCGGCGTAGCCCTGATCGTCGGTGAAGATGATGACGACATTCGGCGGGCGGTCGGCGGCGGCGGCGGGCGAGAGGACAAGGGCGAGGGCAAACGCGGCCATGAGGATCGCCTGCACGGGCCGAAGCAGCCGCGGAGCGATGGAAAACCGGTTTCCGCCGAGGCGGGGTCTGGCGGTGCGCGGCGAGTGAGCGGCGTGAACGGCGTGAACGGCGGATGTTGGCATTGTGGCGGTGCGGTGTGCGATGTCCGCGACGGCTCGCGGTTTTCGGCGTTCGCCGTCAATCGAGCAGCGGGCGCAAAGTTTCGAGGATCCGCGGGATTTCGGCGAACGGGGTTCCCCGGGCCTCGTACTCGACGATGAACCACCCTTGGTAGCCGGCGTCGCGCAGGATGGCGACCAGGCGGGCCAGGTCCGCCGGCTCGGTGGCCGCGCCTTTCCGGCGGATTTCGGTCTTGAGCTGAACATTGACGGCGTAGGGCGCGATCAGGGCGAGATCGGCGTACGGATCTTCGGTATTGAAGTTGCCGGTGTCGAGGTTGATGCCGGCCCACGGGCTGTCGGCGGCGCGCACGAGGCGGACCAGGGCGGCCGGATCGGCCACGATGCCGCCATGGTTTTCAATGCCGAGAAAGATGCCTTTGGCGGCGGCGTGATCGAGGCATTCCTGGTAGGCGGCGAGGCAGTTCGCGAATGCCTCCTCCTCCGGGAGATCCGGTGGTTTCGCTCCGGCGAACAACCGCACATGCGGCGCGCCCAGGACGGCCGCGCGATCGATCCACGCCTTGGTCGCCGCGATTTCCGAGTCGAGCTTCGGCCCTTTGGGCAACGCAAAGTTGTTGCCCACCGCCGTGCCCGTGATCTGCACGCCGCGCAGGAAGGCATGGCGTTTCACACGCAACAGGTAGGCCTCGCCGGCATCCGGCGGAAAATAATAGCTCGTCAGCTCGGCGCCGGGCACGCCGTGGCCGGCACACCAGTCGATGAAATCCGCCGGCGACCACGGCTCGCGGTTGTCGCGCGGTGGCTGCTCCTTGCCTTGAGCCCAGCGAAAGTAGTCGCGAAAACTGTACGCGGCCACACCCGGACGCAGCCGGCTCGGACCCGGGCGGTTGAACGGTTCGATGGCGCGCAGGCGGGCGGCGCCCAGCCCGGCAAGGGCGATCGGCAGAAATCGGCGGCGGTTCATGGGGAATGCGCCGGCGGACCGCGCCGGCAGGAAACACTCCTCTTTTGCCTCTTTCCCGCCTCCGGGGAAAGCCCAATGATGCGGCGAAGGCGGATTTTGAACGGCTGTTCTTCAACCGCCGTTTACCCCTTCCATCACTTGCCCTGTGACGGCGAGCCGTTGATCCGCCTTGAACGGCTTCGAAAACGCCCCGTCCGGCTGGCCGGCCGTCTTGCCCTCCGTTAACGACACGTATAAACCACTCGTGATGATCACCGGGATCGAGGCGGTCGCCTGGCAGGTTCGCAGCGCGCGCAGCGCCCGCATCCCGTTCCCGCACGGCATCATCACGTCCATGATGATCAATCGCGGCCGCTCTCACTCAACCCCACCGGCACCACCCCCCAAAAAATCACGTCCTCATACCCCCGGCCCTCAACCCCGCCTTGATGAATTCCCTCACTGCCACCTCGTCGTCCACCACCAGTATCCGCCTGCGACCAGCCCCGGCCGTCGGAACCGCATTCTTCACTGATGGATCTGTGGAAATCACGGAGGTCATAATATTCACGCTTATTATACCATTCGCCGCCCACCACTCAAACCCCGTTTCGTATTGTCTGCCTGCCGCTCTGGCGATTATCCTGCGATGACGCGATGGCGATGGATGGCGGGGTTGACGAT
>CAZYHO010000539.1:0-3622 GCA_964647495.1 uncultured Akkermansia sp.
CTTGGTTCTTGGTGCACTGGTCGCTGGTCACTGGTCACTGGTCACTGGTCACTGCTCGGGGGGTGTGGTTGAGGGAGAGGGAGGTGGGGGCATTGGGCTTCTCACTATCACGGTGGTTGCAGGGCGGGGGCGGGCGTGCATGCTCGGGGGTGATGAGCATGGCGCGTTTTTACTCATTTGTTCTGGTGGCAGTGCTGCTGCCGCTGGCGGCGAATTCAGGCCGGGGTGAGGAGCCGGCGATTCGCACGAACCGGACATCCGGCCAGGTGCTGCCGCTGCCGAAGGGGGAGGACATGTTTCACTTCGTGATTTTCGGGGACCGGACCGGCGGGCCTGCGGAGGGGATCCAGGTGCTGGCGCAGGCGGTCCGGGAGGCGAACCTGCTCGATCCCGACCTGGTGATGACGGTGGGCGATCTGGTGGAAGGCTACAACGCCCGCGAATTGTGGGAAACGCAGATGAAGGAGTACCGCGGCACGATGGCCGCGCTGCGCATGCCGTGGTTTCCGGTGGCGGGAAACCACGATATCTACTGGCGGGGTCCGGAGCGGCCGGCGACCGAGCACGAGGAGGACTACGAAAAACATTTCGGCCCACTTTGGTATTGGTTCGAACACAAGAAGTGCGGGTTCCTGGTGCTGTTCTCGGACGAGGGGGATCCGGCATCGAAGGCGATCACGCGCAGTTTCAATTCGCCGGCGCAGCAGCAATTCAGTGACACGCAGCTCGCCTGGCTGCGCGAGGCGCTGGCCGGGATGAAGTCGTTGCAGCACATCTTCGTTTTTATGCACCACCCGCGGTGGGCGATGGACATTTATCCGGGCAGCAACTGGGACCGGGTGCACGCGTTGCTTCGCGAGAATGGCAACGTGCGCGCCTGCTTCGCCGGCCACATCCACAGGCTGCGCCACGAGGGCATCAAGGACGGCATCGAATACATGGCGCTGGCGACGACGGGAGGGGCGATGCCCGGCCACTATCCCGGCATGGGTTTCCTGCACCACTTCAATGTCGTCACGGTGCGGCCGGAAGGCATCAAGGTGGCCACGGTGCCGGTCGGCGCGATTCTCGACCCGCGCCAGTTCACGCCGGAGCGGTCGGCGGACATCGCGACCGTGCAGCGGATGCGGCCGGCCGTCACGTCGCCTCCCATGACACTGCGCGCGGATGGACTGGGCGCCGGCATTCATGAGTTCAAGCTCGCCAACCCGTCGCGGCGCCCGGTCGAATTCACGATGACCGCCGATGCGGACGTGCGTGACTGGATCCTCACCCCGGACCACCAGCACCAGGTGCTCGCGCCCGGCGAGGAGAAAACGATGGCTTTCACCTGCGTCCGCGTCCGCTCCGCCTTCACATCGCCGCTCGATCCGCCGGTGTTCCTGCTCCAGGCCGACTACCTCGAGGACGGGGCGCGCACGACGCTGCCACCGGTGCGCCTGCCCGCCGAGATCCGCGTGGGGGAATTGCCGCCGGATTCGTTCGCCGTGCCGGAACAGGAGACCGCTTTGCACAGCGGAGGAGAGGCCTCGGGCGTGCGCGTCGAGTCCGGGCATTTCGATCTGCCGGATGGTCCGTTCACGCTTGAAGCGTGGGTGCGGCCGGAATCCGCCCAGCCGACCGCCGGCCTGATCGCCAAGACTCAAAGTTCGGATTATGGCCTGCTCACCGAAGAAGGCGTGCCCAGCTTCCTGGTGCATTTCGACGGGCGGTACGCCACCGCCGCGGCGAAGGAAGCGCTGCCGCTTGGGCAATGGAGCCACATCGCCGGAGTTTTCGATGGCACGTCCGTTGCGCTCTTCGTCAACGGGCGCCTGGCCGAGCGCACGCTGGCCGGCGGCACGCGCCAGCGCAACAGCCTGCCGCTTTACATCGGCGCCGACCCCGATCAGCAGGGGCGCGCGACCCGCGCCCTGGCCGGCCAGGTGGACGAGGTGCGCCTCAGCACGGTAGCCCGATACGCGGAGGACTTTTCGCCCGCCCGGCGTCACGATCCGGATGCTTCCACGGTCCTGCTCTTCCACCTCGATCGCGCGCTGGGATCGATCATTCCCGACCACGGCGCCGCGAAGGCGCATGGACAGCTCGTCGGTGGCGCCACCATCGCTCCAGCCCCGTGATCACACGGCGCGCCCATTTCGCGGCACGCCCACTTCGGTTCATGATTCCGTACACCGAGAAACTCGCCGCGCGCATCGCGCACACCGGATCCCGGCTCTGCGTCGGCCTGGATCCGCGATTCGATCTCATCGAGGGCGATCCCGCCGGCTTCTTGCTCCGCGTGATCGAGGAGACGGCGCCATTCGCCGCGGCGTTCAAGCCCAACAGCGCGTACTTCGAACAGCGCGGCGCCGACGGATTTCGCCTCCTGGAAACACTACTCGCTCATATCCCGCGAGACATTCCGGTCATCCTCGACGCCAAGCGCTCCGATATCGGCGAAACCCAGAAAGCCTACGCTCACGCCGCGTTCCAGCATTTCGGCGTCGATGCGATCACCCTTAACGCCTCGCTCGGATTCGATACGATCGAGCCGTTCCTCGGTTTTCCCGGCCGGGCCGTCTATCTGCTTGCGGTCACCTCAAATCCCGGCGCCGAGGAGTTCGCCCTCCAGCGGCTGGCCGACGGACGCTACTTGTTCGAACACGTTCAGGATATGCGGACGCGGGCCGCGGGACGTCCCACGGAGGTCGGCCTGGTCGTCGGATTGACCAACGCCTCGCCCGATGTCATGGACCGGATCATCGACGCGCCGCTGCTCGTGCCCGGCCTCGGAGCCCAGGGCGGCGAGGTGTCCGCGCTGCGCACCGCGCACCGCCGGGCTCCCAGCGTGATCAATGTCTCGCGTGGCATCCTCTACGCCGACGGACATCTCGCTTTCGGAACCAAGGCGCAACGCTGGGCGGAATCGATCGCCGGCGCCTGGGTGTAAGGTGTGCGCGGTTATGCTGCTGCTGCCGCACGCATGCTTCTGCTCAGCCGTTCAATTCCTTGTCCAGCAGGTTGGCCAGCTCCTTGATTTCTTCGCGCATCCGCTCGACGCGCTGGCCGAGCACCTGCAGGCGGAGTTTTCCAAGGTTTTGGCGATCATCACCGGCGCTCTTCACTTGCCTCGCCTCCGCGTTCGCCTTTTCTATGGCCTCCTGCCGAGTCAGGATGCGCTGCTTCAGGTTGTGGACCACGATCGGGTTGACCACACGTGCCGGATCCTTGGGCGCCATCGGAATGTCGATCCCCTCGATCCCGCCGATCTCTTCCAGATCGTTGGCGACTTTCGCGGCCGCGGCCTGCGCCGCCTCTTCCTTCTTTTTCTCCTCGTCCGGGTCAAACATGAACTTGCGCTGCAAGTCCGCCGTCAGCCTGGCCAGCGGCACCCGGGCCACTCCCATGCTGTGCACAAAGGAAATCTCCACCGGCGTGATCTCGCGCACGACCACCGACTCGTACGAGTGCCCGTCCTCGGTTTTCAGCGCGGGCAGCGATGTCCCCTTGAGTTTCGCCCGGTACCCGAGCTTGTACTTCGCCATGTACTCCTCGAGTTCTTTGCGCACTTCGGTGGCCTCGTCCTGCGCCTGCTCGAGCTGTGCCTTGGCCTCGTCCGCCTCTTTCTGCAGTTCGTCGG
>CAZYHO010000540.1:0-3595 GCA_964647495.1 uncultured Akkermansia sp.
GGGCCTGGCGGGCGCGATGCGGCATTGACGGGCCGGGAGGGGCGGGGTTCATACCCTGATGCCTCATCGGCTTTCTGAATTGATGGAGAATAACCGGCGGTGGTCCGAGTACCGCCGCGCGGACGATCCCGGGTTTTTCGAGCGATTGAGCCGGCAGCAGGCGCCGGAGTATCTATGGATCGGGTGTTCGGACAGCCGCGTGCCGGCCAACGAGATCGTCGCGCTCGATCCCGGTGAGCTTTTCGTCCATCGCAACGTGGCCAACGTGGTGGTGCACACGGATTTGAACTGCCTTTCGGTCATGCAGTTCGCCGTCGATGTGCTCAAGGTGAAACACATCATCGTCTGCGGGCACTATGGTTGCGGCGGCGTGGCCGCGGCTTATCGCGGGATGCGCCTCGGCCTGATAGACAACTGGCTGCGCCACGTGCAGGACGTGCGCGACAAACACGCCGCCTTGCTCGATGCGGCGCCGGGCCAGGAGGCCGCTGTCGCCCGCCTCTGCGAACTGAACGTCGTCGAACAGGTGATCAACGTCTGCTCCACGACGGTGGTGAGGGACGCCTGGGACAGCGGGCAGCCGCTCACCGTTCACGGATGGATCTACGGCCTTCAGGATGGCCTGCTCCGCCAGTTGGGCGTGTCCGCCCGAAACCGCACCGAGGCGGCGGACGGCGTGGAAGCCGCTCTGGCCGCCATCGCCGGGAAACGGTGACCCGATTCCCGGGACGGTGGCGGCGGCGATCGGACCGATCAGTTTTCGGTGCCTGATGCGGGTGCGGAAACCACTTCGGCGGGCGCCGCGGCCGGAGTTTCGTCCGTGGCTGCGGCTGCCGCGGGTGCGGCAGCGATGGGCGCCGCCTCCAGGGAAGCGGTGGCCGCCACGGGGCCAGCGGCCGGGACGATGCCGTCGGCGAGTTGCTCGCGGCGGATGATGCCGGTGGTCACGTCACCCCGGAGCCCGCCCTCGGGACGCGGCTCGCGCTGCTCGCGGGGCGCACGCGGTTCTCGGCTTTCGCGGCCCTCACGACCCTCACGACCCTCGCGGCCTTCGCGACGAGGCGGACGCGGTTCGAATGAGCGGGACTCGGAAAAGCGGCTTTCCTGGATACGGTCATCGGAAATGCGCGCATCCTCGTCGGAGCGTTCCCCTGCGGCGCGGGCCGGATCGGCGGGTCTGGCTCCGGTGACGAGCATTCTGCGCCCCATGTACTCCTTGTCGTGGAGTTCGGTGACGGCGCGCTTCGCCTCATCGATCGTGAGCATTTCCACGAATCCGAAGCCTTTCGAGCGCTGGGTGCTGCGGTTGACGACCACTTCCGCGTTCTGGACCTGGCCGACCCCGCCGAAAAGCTCCTTGAGATCGGTCTCGGTCACGTCGTAGGACAGGTTGCCCACGTACAGGCGACCGCTGGTCACTTCATGCTGCACGACCGGGCGCGAGGCTTTCGGTTCGCGGGGCGGGCGGCCACCGGGACGATCCGGCCGGGACGTTTCATCGGGACGGGCGGCGCTGCCCGTGGTATTCGAGGCATCCTGGAGGCCGGCGCGTTCGGCGCGGCGGAGCGGCGGTTTCGGTCCAAGACCGAAGAGGGAGAGGCATTTTTGCCAGAAGGACAGTTTGGGACCTCCTTTCGGGCGCTGGAATGTTTCAGTGTCGCGTTGGAATCGCTGCCGTTGATATTGATCACGGCTGCCGTGATCGCTGGTGCTGGTGCGCTCCGGGCGCTGGCGGGACCGTCCGCCGCGACGCTGGCGCGGCGGCGTGGAAGCATATTGGCTCATGGGGTGTTCTAGTCTCAGGGAGTGGGCCGCCGTGCGGGCGGCCCGGGATGACCGGGCCAGAGACGGTGCCCCGGATCGGCTTCCGCACGCGCGGGCCGGGTGGGCACGATAGGCCGCTCTGGCCGGATGGAGCGACGGCTCCGGTCACGGCCGATGTCTGTCCGGCCGGAACGGAAATCCTTTTGAGGATCAAGGGGTTGGCGAAGTGTAGCCGGCGCGCATTGCACCGGGTGGCGAACGAGGGACGAGAGCCGGTATGGCTCGCTGCCTCGATGTCTTGCGTCGCGGTTACTGTCACTGAGGCGAACCCCCTTTGTCTTTCCGAGCGGTATCCTAACGCCTGCCGCCCGTTAGGCAAGCAAGAGTTTGCGCCGAATGGATTTCAGATTTCAGATTCCTCCGGCCTCCGGCACGGGGTGCCGGAGGCCGGAGGTCAATCGGGAACGGCATTGGCCGGCGGGCGAAATTTCGGGAAGCGTTTTTCGAGGTCGGCGCGGTATTCGGCGGCTTCTTTTGTTTTGCCGGCTTTGTCGAGGGCGTGGACGGTTTTGGAGAGGGCGAGCGGGGTGATTTCCTCGTCGTCGAACATCTGGCTGGGGACGACGTAGATGGCGGCGGCGTGGGCGGGGTCGCCTTCGCTCATGGCGATGTCTCCGAGCAGGAGGCGGAGGTGGGCCTGGACGCGGGCCTCGGGCTGAAGGCGGAGGGCTTCGTTGATGACCGGGGTGGCTTCGGCGGGCTGCTGGAGGGCGAAGAAGGCGCGGGCTTTGTTGAGCATGCCTTTGGCGCGCTGCGGTGGCGGGAGGTCCGATTTGAGCAGGAAGTTGTCTGAGGCGATGACCGCGCCTTCCCAGTGAGAATTGGCGAGGCGTGCTTCGGAGAGTGCGAGCCAGATGCGATAGTCGGTTTCCTCGGGGTTGGCCGGCGTGCTGGAAAGGCTGAGGTACTTGTCGGCCTGCCGCATTTCATCCTGCTCGTAGAATTTCAGCCCGAGGAATTGATAGACCTGCCGCGGGACGCGGGCGGCCGGGTTTTCCTTGATCCGCTCGGCCTCGACGGCTTTGACCAGGTTGGGCACGTCGCTCTGGTAATAATGGCACAGCAGAATGCGCAGGCTGGCTTCGCGTTCGTAGGCATTGGGATCGAGGTTGCGGGCTTTGACGAGGCTGGGCAGGGCCTCGGCGTATTTCTTGAGTTCGAAATTCCCGCTGCCGATCCAGAAGTGGGCTTCCGCGGTGGCCCTTGAATTGGGAAACTTTTCGAGGAGCTGCTCGAACATGGCGATCATGCCGGCGGTGTCTTTGCGCTGGCCGCGCACGAGGGCACTCTGCTCGCAGGCCAGCTCCGTTTCGGGCGCGGTGGGGTATTTCTCGATAATGGCGTCGAAATCGGTCTGCGCGTTTTTCCAGTCTTCGGTGGATTTGTACGCCATGCCACGCTTGGCGAGGGCTTGTGGCATCCCGGGATCATCGGGGCTGGCCTCGATCCACCGGGTGAACGCAGCGATGGCGCCCGGGGCATCACCGGCCGACTGGCACGCCCAGCCGTGGCGGAAAAGGAACGGCCGCTGCAAGTGTTCGGGAAGCTTGTCGTGGCGTATTTCCTTGTAGGCCTGGGCTGCCTGGGCGTAAACGCTGCGCGTGAAAAAATGTTCGGCGACGATGAAGCGGGAGAGATCGATCTGCGGGCTGGCCGGATCGAACGCCTGGATGCGCGCGATGATCTGTGTGCCTACCGCGGGCAGTGATGGATCCCGCAGATCGTTGAGGCTGAGCAGGCGGCGGTATGAGGCTTCGGCGTTTTCCGGCGC
>CAZYHO010000541.1:0-3594 GCA_964647495.1 uncultured Akkermansia sp.
TCCCACCGTGATCATCGCCCACCGCGGCGCCTCGGCCGTCGCGCCGGAAAACACTTTGGCCGCCGTGCGGGCCGCCGTCGAGGCCAAGGCCGACTGGATAGAAATCGATGTCCAGGAGTCCGCCGACGGCTCCGTGCATGTGTTTCACGACCGGGACTTCAAGCGCTTCGGCGGTCCCGGTCGACCGATCTGGGAACTGCGGGACGCCGAGATCGCGGCAATCGACATCGGGTCGTGGAAGGCGCCCGGGTTTGCGGGCGAACGTGCCCCGCTTCTCGCCGATGTCCTTGCCGTCTGCCGTGGAAAGGCCAGGGTGCTCATCGAGTTGAAGTATTACGGCCATGCCCGGCGCCTGGAAGAACGGGTGATCGAGATCGTGGAAGCCGCCGGCATGGCGGATCAAGTCATGATCATGTCGCTCAACCACGCCGGCGTGCAGAAAGTCCGGCAGCTTCGACCCCAATGGAAAGTCGGATTGCTCTCGACCGTGGCGCTGGGCGACGTGACACGGCTCGACGTCGATTTCCTCGGGCTCAATGCGCGGACCACGACGCGCCGGCTCATCCGCAATGCGGCGCGGCGCAGAATGAAGGTGCATGTGTGGACGGTCAACGATCCTCTCCAGATGACGGCCCAGCTTGGCCGTGGCGTCGACGGCCTGATCACCGACGATCCCGCCCTGGCCCGCGCCGTCATCCTCGAACGCTCCGAGGCCCCTTTTGCCAAAAAACTCCTGTTGAATCTGGCCGGCGTGCTGGGGAAAGAGCCCCCGGCCGTAAGTCAGTGACCCCGTCGTCCCCTGCCGCCGAGGTATTGCGGAACGCTCCTTCGCGCCCGGCTGAAGCCGGTACTCCAACTACAAAATCTGTGCGGAACGACGTTGCGTTGGAGTCCCGCCTTCAGGCGGAAGCGCAGCGTTTTGCGGAACGTTCTTTTCGCGCCAGGCTTCGCGCCCGGCTGAAGCCGGTACTCCAACTCAAAAACCTGTGCGCAACGACGTTGCGTTGGAGTCCCGCCTTCAGGCGGAAGCGCAGCGTTTTGCGGAAGGTTCTTTTCGCGCCACGCTTCGCGCCCGGCTGAAGCCGGTACTCCAACTGAAAACTTGTGCGCAACGACGTTGCGTTGGAGTCCCGCCTTCAGGCGAAACGCGAAGCCGAGTGCGGAGTGACGTGTTTGCGCCTGGCTTCAAGGCAAAGCGATCACGCGCAACCGGAACATCCCGGGCGCGAAAGGAGACCCCCACCCGTCCATGATCTCCTGGAAATAGCCCTTGATCAGGCTGTCGCTCCCCCTTATTCATCGTGCGCCTTCGCCCACTCCTCGCCCGGCATTTTCGCGCCAACCCTGCCCCCGCTTCCACACACATCGGCCTCACCCACCACCAAAATGACGCGCGCCAATGAACTTTTGGCCAGCACTCCGAAGCAAACTCCTGGCAATCGGAATAACTCGGACGTCCACAAACCGGGATACGCCATATTTCTGACATGCAACCCGATACCAGTGCCGTGACAGCCGGATCGAGCGCGCCGTTGGGTGCCACAGTATTGGAGAATGGAGTTAACTTCAGTGTTTTCTCACGCCGTGCACACCGGATCGAATTGCTGTTATTCGAGGATGTGAACGCGGCGCGGCATGTCACAGTGATCCCGCTCGACAGCGACCATCATCGCACCTATCACTACTGGCATGCGTTTGTGCCGGGCCTCAAGGCCGGACAGATCTATGCGTATCGCGCGCACGGGCCGCTGGCGCCGCAGCAGGGGCTGCTTTTCGATGGCGAGAAGGTATTGCTCGATCCGTATGGTCTTGCCGTAGCTGTCCCCGATCGTTACGATCGCAGCGCCGCCTGCAAGCCTGGCGACAACGCGGCCACCGCAATGAAAAGCATCGTGGCCGATCCTGCCCGCTATGATTGGGAAGGAGATCAACCGCTCAGGCGGCCGGTTGCCGAAACGGTGATCTACGAGATGCATGTGCGCGGATTCACGGCCCACCCGGGTTCCGGCGTGGCGGCGAACAGACGCGGCACCTATGCCGGCGTGATCGACAAGATCCCGTATCTGCTGGATCTGGGCGTTACCGCGGTCGAATTATTGCCGGTGTTTCAGTTCGATCCGTTCGACGCTCCATCGGGCAGGATGAATTACTGGGGTTATCAGCCGATTTCGTTTTTCGCGCCGCATCACGCCTACAGCTCAAACAAGGCGCCGCTCGCCGCGCTCGATGAATTTCGCGATATGGTCAAGGCGCTGCACCGCGCCGGCATAGAAGTCATTCTCGATGTGGTCTTCAATCACACTACCGAAGGCGGGCGGAATGGCCCGACATTGAGTTATCGCGGCCTGGCCAATGAATTCTATTACATCCTCGAACCGGACAAATCCCGTTACGCCGACTATACCGGCTGCGGCAATACATTAAACGCCAACCAGTCCATCGTGCGCCGCATGATCCAGGACAGCCTGCGTTACTGGGTCACCCAGATGCACGTCGACGGCTTCCGGTTCGATCTCGCATCGATCCTCTCGCGTGATCAGACAGGACAGCCCATGCCCAACCCGCCGGTGTTGTGGGACATCGAATCCGATCCCGCCCTCGCCGGCACCAAGCTGATCGCCGAGGCATGGGATGCCGCCGGACTGTATCAGGTGGGCAGTTTTGTGGGCGATTCCTGGCAGGAGTGGAACGGCCGTTTTCGTGATGACGTGCGGCGGTTTTTGAAGAGTGACGGCTCCGTATCCGCCATCGCCTCGCGCCTGCTTGGCAGTCCGGATATTTACGGGCACGAAGAGCGCGAACCCGAGCAAAGCATCAATTTCGTCACCTGTCACGATGGCTTTACCCTCAATGACCTGGTGTCCTACAACGACAAACACAATGAGGCCAATGGTGAAAACAATCGTGATGGCGCCAACGACAACCACAGTTGGAATTGCGGCGTGGAAGGGCCCACTGATGACGCCGTCGTCGAGTCACTGCGCAACCGGCAGGTGAAAAACTTCATCACCCTGCAAATGCTGTCGGCCGGCACCCCCATGCTGTTGATGGGTGATGAGATGCGCCGCACCCAGCACGGCAATAACAATGCCTATTGCCATGACAATGAACTCACCTGGCTGGACTGGGGCCTGCTCGAACGCCACGCCGATATTCATCGTTTCGTCAAGGAAGCCTGCGCCTTCCGCCAGCGCCGCGATGTCCTGGCGGTGGACGGCAGCGGCAGGCTCAGTCTCAACGAGCTGTTGCGCCGGGCGCCTGTCGAGTGGCATGGCGTGAGACTGCACGAGCCGGACTGGAGCGCACAGTCACGCGCCCTGGCCTTCACATTGCGCAGCCTGCGCGCACGGTTTTTGCTGCACGGCATGCTCAACGCCTGGTGGGAGCCGCTTTCCTTCGAGCTGCCGCCTGCGCCCGGCGGGAGCAACCAGGCCTGGCGGCGCTGTGTCGATACCGCGCTGGCATCCCCGGATGATTTCCAGTCATGGATTCAGGCGCCACTTGTCACCCGAACAGATTATGTGGTGCAACCGCGCTCGATGGTCGTGCTGGCACTGGCGCTGCCGGTTCCCGGGCAAAGCGAGACCGCACGAT
>CAZYHO010000542.1:0-3575 GCA_964647495.1 uncultured Akkermansia sp.
CACAAGAGCCTTGCCACCAGTCCGATACGCACGAGGCCGCAGAGGACTGCAGCGCTCCTGGCGCTCCGCGGGAAAATACCGCCTTTCTCGAATACGCTATTTTTCCTTCGGTCGCTCGGCGGCTCCGATTTTGACCGGCACGCGGTAGAGGCCGGTGCGTGACGTCATGAAGAGCGATTTTCCGTCCGATCCGCCGAAGGCCAGGTTGGCCGGGCTTTCCGGGCAAAGGACGCGCCCGACGAGCGCGCCGGAAGGAGCGAAGATCTGCACGCCGTCGCCTGCGCTCGACCAGACGTTGCCGGCGGCGTCGACGCGGATGCCGTCGGGGCCGCCCTTGTCGATGGTGCAGAAGACGCGGCCTTCCGAGAGCGATCCGTCATCGCGCACATCATAGATCTGGATGTTCCGCGGCTTTCCGGAGTCGGCGACGTAGAGGCGCGATTCGTCGGGGGAAAACGCGAGCCCGTTCGGCATATCGTGCGCGCTGGAAACGCGGGTGGTCTGGCCATTCCGCGGGTCGTGGCGAAAGACGAAATGGCCGTCGAGTTCTTTTTCCTCGCCGCGCGGCAAGCCGTAAGGCGGATCGGTGAACCAGAAGGTGCCGTCGCTTTTGACGACGACGTCGTTGGGCGAGTTGAAGCGTTTGCCGTCGGCGCGATCGACCACGACGACCACGGATCCGTCGGCCTCGGTGCGGCTGATGCGGCGCGCGCTGTGTTCGGCGCTGACGAGGCGGCCCTCGCGGTCGAGCGTATTGCCGTTGGTATTGTTGGACGGGTTGCGGAACACCTTGAGGCCACCGGCGGGCGACCATTCCTTCAACTCGTTGGCCGGGATGTCGGAAAAGATGAGGCGGGCTTCAGCGCCCTCGCCGGTCCAGACCGGGCCTTCAATGAACTTCATCCCGTCCGCAAGCTTCTCGACCTTGGCGTCGGCGTCGATCAAGTCGCGCATCGCGGCTTCGTCGACAACGACGACCTGGGCGGAAGCGGTGGCGGGCTGGAGGATGAGAGCGGCGAGCGCGGCGAAAGCGGCGTGGGTCGCCCGGGGATTGGCATGCAGGGGTTTCATCGGGAAAAGGGGATGACGCGCGCCCGGGGCAGAGGCGCATCGTAGAACAACACGTCGTCGAAATTCAAGTGCCCCCAGCCATCGACGGCTTCGTCGACCAGCCGGAGCTTGACGCTGGCGCCCTGCCACGGACGGACATCGATCAGGACGCGCACCATGCGTTCATTGTCCGGTCCGGTCGCGGTGGCGAGCACGAGGCCACTGGCGGCGTTGACGAGTTCGACGCGCGTGGCATTGCCGGAACCGCCGCCGATGAGGAAACCCAGGTACGGTTGAGTGATGGTGAAGGCGGTGGAGGTCAGCGTGCCCGTCGCTTTGTCACCGGCCTTCTCGTATCCGCCGATCCAGTATTCACCGGCGTGGCCGCTGCTCATGTCACGGCGGCGGGCGGCGACCGCGTCACCGCGCACCACCGATCCGGCAAACGCCTCGCCTTCGGGCGTCCAGTCGGTCAGGTCGCCCGATTCGAAATCGAAATTGAGGCGGCGGCCATCGGCGGCGACGGGCGCGGTGGCGGTGGCGGGTTTGGGCGGCGGCAATGGTGCTGGTCGGGCGGCGGCGATCTCTTCGGCCGTGGCCGGCTTCACTTGCTGGAGGAGCACGAAGACACCTTTCTTGTTTCCGACGACGACATCCGGGTGGGAGTCGCCGTTCACATCGCCTGCCACGATTTGCGTCCCGACGCCCGAATCGGCATCGATGAGATGCGGCACGTAATCGACGCCCTCCGGCCCGCGAGTCAGTTCGAACCAATAGAGCACGGCCTGGTCGTTGCGGTCGGGGTCGCCGAGGCGGCCGTGCGACCAGAACCGCTTGCCGGTGACGATGTCCTTGAGGCCGTCGCCGTTCATGTCGACGAGGTCGAGGGCGTGCAGCTCCGAGAATTTGACGCCGTAGCGGTTTTCGTCCGGCCGCTGGCCCATGATGGTGTGTTCTTTCCACTCGATGCCGCCGTCGGCGTTGCGGATCTGCTCGAACCAGGCGAGGCCGAAAGCGTGGGCGGCGAGGCTGGTGATCACGTCGTTGAGGCCGTCGCCGTTCACGTCGTAGGCATACATCTGGGCGCCTCCGGGGCCGGAGAAGCGTTGCGGGTGGTGGGTCCACACGGGATCGCCGTCGAGCGAAGCGGGCTGTTCCCACCATCCGTCTTTCTCGAGCAGGTCCATGCGCCCGTCGCCGTTGACATCACCGACGCCGAGGCCGTGGGTGAAATTGCCGTACCCTTTGTCCGGCGTAATGCGCCGCCAACGCCACGGCACCGTGGGATCCGCGGGATCGAATTCGGCGAACCCGTAGGCGCCGCGCGTGATGCAGACGAGTTCCGGTTTTCCATCGCCTGTCAGATCCGTGAAGGTCGGGGATTCGTTGTCGGTCTGGGTGAAGATGACGTAGCGTGTCCAGCGGCCGCCGGCCTCGCCCGGGTTCTGGAACCAGGCGGTCTCCTTGCCGGGAAAGCCAGCCACGAGCACGTCCATCCAGCCGTCGCCATTGAAGTCGTAGGGCCAGGAAAAGAAGTTGTCGGAATACTTGTTTTGCCTGCCGAGCGCGCCCTCGAAGCCGGGGACTTGGAGGATGGTGCGTTCGCCGAGAGGCAGGGCGAACGAGGCGTTGGGCGCGTAGATTTCGTGGCGCGTCTTGAAGTCCGGACCCGCCCACCACCAGGGACCGGCGACCACATCCTGAACGCCGTCGCGATTGAAGTCGGCGAAGTGCGCGCCCTCACACCAGAATTGGTCGCTGAGAGCAATGCGTTCGAATGAGCGGAGGACCGGGGCGGGAGCATCCGGGGCGGCCCACAACAGCGCGGCCGCGCCGGCAAGTACGGCAACCGGCGACACCACGGCAACAGATTGAGTCAGATTCATGAGGATCAGGGGTGAGCGGGGGTTGGGAATCGGGATCGGTTGAGCGGGGAGATGGATCGAAGGGAGGACGAGTGTCGGGTGGTGGATGCAGGCGGCGGTGGTGCAGCGTTTCTCGGGGACGCGCGCCGGACGGTTTTTCCGGCGCTTCAGGTGGCCGCTTTGACCGTGGCCGCTTCCTCGCCGGTCGCAAGGTATTGCATCAATGCGTGGAGATTCCAGCGGTCACACCCTTCGACCACCCGGCCGTCGCGAAATTTGAGCCACGTCATGCCGGCAAAGCGCACTTTGCGGCCGGTCGGCTCCAGGTTGCCCAGCCGCCCCGCATGTGTGGCCGAGGCCCGCCACCGCACCGCCGCCTCGTCTCCCTCGGCCACGATCCCGTCGATCCTCAGATGCAGGTCCGGAAACGCCGTCGTCAGCGTCTCGAACATCTCGCCGATAAAGGCGTCCGGCCCGACCACCATGCCGCCTTCCGTGCATCCGACGGCCCCCGGTTCCATCAGCCCGTGAATCGCCTCCCGGTTCTTCCGGTTCCAGATCTCCTCGAACCATCGCTGGGCCAGGTCTTTGGTAGTCATGAAGCCCACCCTGCACACTTGGCGCGCCGTGTCATGCGGATCGTTGAGGTGCGGTTTTCGC
>CAZYHO010000543.1:0-3571 GCA_964647495.1 uncultured Akkermansia sp.
TCGCGTCCCACCCCGGAGCTTCGCTTTGATGTCCGAGTTCTGGACAGGAGAGAGGAGACAGGGGGTGTGGCTTCGGGTTGCGGCGCGGGGTATCTGCTGGTTGGCTTGGGGATGATGTTTCGCTGGATCCTCAGCGTATTGATCGGCGCCTCGATCAGCGTGTTGGCCGCGACCGCCGCCGGGCGGGCCGCTGACCCGCCGCGCGTGGGGCCGGCCTGGGACGATCCGGCCAATCCGATTGCCGTGTTGTTCAAAGGCGAGCGCCTGGATCTGTGGTCGCTCCGTCCGCTTGATCCGGGCGCTGTGCCGGAGGTTGCTGACGCCGCGTGGCCGCGTGGCGAGATCGACCGCTATGTGCTGGCGCTATTGGAAGCCGCGGGCCTGCGTCCGGCGCCGTCCGCGGATCGGCGGGCATTGGCGCGGCGGCTGTCGTTTGACCTGACCGGTCTGCCGCCGCTACCGGATGAGGTGGAGGCGTTTCTCGCGGACACCTCGCCGGATGCGGTGGAGCGGCTGGTCGACCGGCTGCTGGCTTCTCCGGCATTCGGGGAGCATTGGGCGCGCCTGTGGCTCGACGTGGCGCGGTACAGCGACAGCAATGGCTTCGACTGGGATGAATTCCGGCCGCAGGCGTGGCGGTTTCGCGACTACGTGATCCGCTCGTTCAATGCGGACAAACCATTCGACCGGTTCGTGATCGAACAGCTCGCGGGCGACGAATTGCTCGCCGGCGCGCCGCGCGACGAAGCCGGGCGCGATGCGCTCATCGCCACCGGTTTTTTGCGGATCGGGCCGCAGGACAATTCGGCGTCGCTTTTTAACGAGCAGGATCGCGCGCGGCACGAATTGCTCACCGATCTCACCGAGACCACCGGCGCCGCATTTCTGGCGGTGACGCTCGCGTGCTGCCGCTGCCACGACCACAAGACGGAGCCGCTCTCGCAGGCGGACCATTTCCGGTTCCGGGCGTTCTTCGAAACCGTGGCGCCGGCCGACGACCTGCCGATCGACCTCGCCGCCAGGCAGGAGGAAATCCGTGAGGCGCATGCCCGCATCGACGCCGTCACGCAGCCGCTGGAAAAAGAACGCGCGCGCCTGCTCCGCGCCGCCAAAGAGCGGTTGGCCGCCGAGGGGAAAAAGGATCCGTCCGACAAGGACGCGCGCGCCGCGTTTTCCAGCGAGGAGAAAGAGGCCTGGGAGGCCACGGGGCGCGACATCGATGCGGCCAGGACAGGCCGGCCCGAGTTCACGAAAGGCTTGCTCATGACGGATGCGGCCGACGCCGGCGAACGGCCGGCCGAGTCGCGCGTTCTGGCGGGCGGCGACCACCGGCGGCCGGGCGAGGCGGTGCCGGCGGGATTCCTCTCCATCCTCGATCCGGGGCCAGCGACGATCGAGCAGCCGCCGAATCTCCATACCAACGGGCGGCGACTGGCGCTGGCCCGCTGGCTCACCGATCCGCGGAACCCGCTGACCGCGCGCGTGTACGTCAACCGCCTCTGGCAGTCGCTCTTCGGGCTCGGGCTGGTGGCGACTCCGAACGACTTCGGGCATTCCGGCGAAAAGCCGAGCCATCCGGAGTTGCTCGACTGGCTGGCGCTTCGTTTCATGGAAGACGGCTGGTCGACGAAGCGGATGTTGCGGACCATGGTGCTCAGCGCGACGTACCAGCAGGCGTCCGCGCATCCGGATGCGACCGCCCGGGATGCCGTCGCCCGGGATGCCGTCGCCCGGGATGCGGCGCCCGGTCTGTGGGCCGGCCGGTCGCTGCGGCGGCTGAGCGCGGAGCAAATGCGGGACGCGCAGCTTGCGGTGTCCGGGCTGCTGCGTCCGCTGGAGGGCGGCCCGCCGGTGTGGCCGGAGCTGCCGCGGGAAGTGCTGACGGCGAACCCTGCCTTTCTCGATGACAACGAAACGAGGACCAAAGGGTGGTATCCCTCGCCGCCCGAAGCGCGTCCGGCGCGCAGCATTTATCTGGTGCAGAAGCGCACGGTCAGGGTGCCGTTGATGGAAACCTTCGACCTGCCGGAAAACGCGACCTCCTGCGGGCGGCGCACCGTTTCCACGGTGGCGCCACAGGCGCTCGCCTTGCTCAACGGCTCGCTCACGGAGGAGGTGGCGGACGCGCTGGCCCGCCGGATCGCCGAAGCCGCCGGGGACGATCCGGGCGCGCGGGTGGCGGCCGGATTTCGCCTCGCCTTGCAACGGCTCCCCGCCGCCGGCGAACACGAACGCGCGCTGAGGTTTCTGGAGGCGCACTCGCTCGAGGAGCTGGCCAGGGTGCTCATCAACCTGAACGAATTCGTCTATGTCGATTGAAGATGGCGGGCCAATCCGGCGTGCCGGCGCGATGGCCGATGCGGTGACCGCCCCATGAATACGCTGTTTCAAATCGTCACGCGCCGGCTGGCGGAAAAGCGGGCCGAACGCGAGCAGGCGCGGCAGCGTCTGCCGGGCCGCGGCAGCCGGTGCCATTGCCTGCAGCCGGTCTTCTTCGACAACAGCTTTTGCCTCGGCTGCCACGCCACTCTCGGATACGTGCCCGCTCTGCTCGAAGTGCGATCTTTCCTGCCCGGCGCCGTGGCCGGCGAGTGGTGGCTGGCCGCCACGGATGACCGGCCGGTGGCGCCGGAGTTCGCGGGCAGGACGTGGCGGCGCTGCGGGAATTTCGATTCGCCGGTGGGCTGCAACTGGATGGTGGACACCGCCGACTGGTATCATTTCTGCGCGGCGTGCCGGCTCAACCGCGTCATTCCTGATCTCGCGTACACCGAAAACGCCGCGCGATGGAGGAGGATCGAGTCGGCCAAGCGGCGGCTTGTGGCGCAACTGCTCGAACTCGGCCTGCCGGTGCGGTCAAAGACGGAAGCCCCGGCGCATGGGCTGGCGTTCGACTTTCTATCCACGCTGCCGGGCCAGGCGCGGATCGTCACCGGCCACTCCGCCGGTCTCATCACGCTCAACATCGAGGAGGCGGACGACGTGGTGCGCGAGCAGATCCGCACGGCCATGAACGAGCCGTACCGCACGTTGCTCGGCCATTTCCGCCACGAAACCGGCCACTACTACTGGGATCAGTTGGTCGCGCGGACGCACTGGCTCGATCGGTTCCGCCAGGTCTTCGGCGACGAGCGCGCCGATTACCTCGGAGCCCTCAACCGCCACTACAACAGCCTGCCGCCGGTGGATTGGGCAATGCGCCATGTGACCGCTTACGCTTCCGTCCACCCGTGGGAGGACTGGGCCGAAACCTGGGCGCACTACCTCCAGATCGTCGATACCCTGGCCACCGCCGTCGGCTTCGGACTGGGCGCCAGTGACGTCGATTTCCAGGCCGCTCCGTTCGCCAGGGAAGCGCTGATCGACGACAGCGACCCCGGGGCCGACGCGTTTCTCGCCATGATCAATTCATGGGTCGAGCTGACCGCTGTGCTCAATGAACTCGCCCGCAGCCTGGGCCAGCGCGACCTCTGCCCGTTCGTCCTCTCGACCACCGCCGTCGCCAAACTCCACTTCGTCCACCTCGTCGTCACCAGTGCGGGATCCGCGGGCTGAAACGGCTGAGCGCCCG
>CAZYHO010000544.1:0-3567 GCA_964647495.1 uncultured Akkermansia sp.
CGCGGATGGATCGTCCGGCCGGCGCATCGGCGAAGCAGGAATCGGCGAAGCGGCATGTGACCTGGCCCATGGCGGCGGCTGTGGTCGCCGGCAACATGATCGGCACGGGGGTCTTCACGAGCCTCGGGTTTCAGGCTATCGATTTCCCCGGCGGCTTCAGCCTCGCGCTGCTCTGGATCCTGGGCGGCGTGGTGGCGCTGTGCGGCGCGGCGAGCTACGCGGAACTCGGCACGATGTTCCCGCGCTCCGGCGGCGAGTATCACTTGCTCGCCCGGACGTGGCACCCGCTGGCCGGATTCCTCGCCGGCTGGCTGTCGATAACGGTCGGGTTTGCGGCGCCCGTTGCCCTGGCGTGCGCCGCTTTCGGCGAATACGCGGGCGGCGCGCTTTTCGGTGACGCGAAGGGCGCCCGGCTCGGCGCCGCGCTTCTTGTGCTCGCGGCCGCCACCGCCGTGCATCTCGCCTCGATCCGCACATCCGGGCGTTTTCAACTCGCCGCGACCGCCATCAAAGTGGTGGTGCTCGCGAGTCTGGCCGCGGCCGGGTGGTGCGCCGCGCCGGCAAGTGACTTCACACTCTGGCCCGCGGCCGGTGAGCCGGCAAGGCTCGGCCATCCGGCATTTGCCGTCGCGCTTTTCTTCGTCGCGTACTCGTATTCCGGCTGGAATGCGGCCGTCTACATCGCCGGCGAACTCCGCGATCCGTCACGCGATCTTCCGAAAGCCCTGCTCGCCGGCGCCGGCGTGGTCATGCTGCTCTACGTGGCGTTCAACCTCGGCCTGCGACGCGCCACGCCGGTCGATCTGCTTCGCGGCCAGATCGACGTCGGCATGGTGGGCGCCCGCCACCTCTTCGGGGAATCGGGCGGCCGCCTCATGGGCGCGCTCATCGCCATCGGGCTCGTTTCCGCCATCAGCGCCATGATGTGGGCCGGCCCGCGCGTCGCGGCGACCATGGGCCAGGATTGGCGGCTGCTCGCTCCCTTCGCGCGCACCTCGCGCGCCGGCGTGCCATGGGTCGCCACACTCTGGCAGGCCGGCATCGCCGCGGCCCTCGTCCTCGCCGGCGGCTTTCAAGCGGTCCTCACGTATACCGAGTTCACGCTTTCGCTCTGCACGTTCCTCACGGTGGCCGGCGTGTTCTGGCTGCGCTGGAAATGTCCCGATCACCCCCGGCCTTTCCGTTGCTGGGGATATCCCGTCACCCCGGCCCTCTTCCTCCTCGCCACAGGCTACGCCATCGTCCGCTTCGCCACGCACCCGGACCAGTGGCTCAAATCATGGCTCGGCCTCGCCACCGTGGCCTCCGGCGCCCTCGTCTATCTCGTCGCGCGCCGCGTCAACACCTCTCATCCCGCGCATCCCGATCGCTGAGCCGCAATCGATGACGGACGATCGGCGGCCGGCACGTACAAAGCGAACCAGGTGACTTATATTCTTATCAGCGATTTCGTATGTCTGGTTCACCGCGACAGCTGTTCATTTGTGCATTTCTCCGACTCATCCCGTCGCCAACCCACCATGATCCTGCCTCTCCACGCGTTTTCTCAGAACAGCCACAATTTTTACGTGACGGACTCATTATTTAAGATGTATTAGTTTTATCCAATGCTTAAGGGATTGCAGATTGCGGTATTGATGGGTGGACCTGGGAGCGAGCGGGCGGTTTCGCTGCGTTCGGCGGAGGGGGTTGCGGCGGCGTTGGCTCAGGGCGGGGCGCGGGCGGTGCTGGTGGATGTGAGCGGGCCGGACTTCGAGGTGCCTGCCGGTGTGGATGTGGCGTTCAACTGCATTCACGGGACATTCGGGGAGGACGGCCAGTTGCAGAGCCTGCTGGAGCGGCGCGGGATTCCCTACACCGGAGCGCGTGCGGCGAGCAGCGCCCGGGCCTTTGACAAGGTGATCAGCAAGAAGGTCTTTTTTGAGAACGATGTCCCCACACCGCCGCAGGAGGTGCTGGCGTTGGGCCGCGGCCAAAAGCCGAAGATGCCCCCTCCGTTCGTGATGAAGCCCCCGCGGGAAGGAAGCAGCGTCGGGGTGCATATCATTCGCGACGCTGCGGAGATCCCGGCGGCCCTCGACGATTTGCGGCAGCACGGCGACGAGATCCTGGTCGAAAAATTCATCGACGGCAAAGAACTGACCATCGGGATCCTGGGCCCGGAAGCGCTGCCTGTCATCCACATCCGTCCAGGACAGGGGTTCTACGACATGAACAACAAGTACCCGTGGATGGGCGGCGGCGGCGGCAGCGAGTACATCTGCCCGGCCGACATTTCCGCAGCAGCGGCGCAAAAATCCCAGGCGGCGGCATTGCGCGCTCACCGGGCGCTCGGCGTCGAGGTCTACAGCCGCGTCGACGTCATGCTCGACGATCTCGACAACCCATGGGTGCTCGAGGTCAATACCATTCCGGGAATGACCGAAACCAGCCTGCTCCCGAAAGCCGCCGCGGCCGCCGGCATCGACTATCCGACGCTCTGCGCCCGCATCGTCCAACTCTCGCTCGCCATCCCGACGTGAATCTCTCGCGCCATCGACTTCTGGGCCGTCTCGTCGCTTTCGTGCAACGGGGCCGCGCCCGCATCGGCAATTTCCAAAGACCTCCCCGCGGCCGCCGCAAGGCCGTCCCTCGAGGCCGCCATGTGCTCGATGCCGTCGTCAGGTCGAGCCGCCAGGAAAAACTCGAGCGCGCCCGGCGCTGGCGTCGCGGCTTGAAGTGGGCCGCGCTGCTCGGAGCGGCAGCCGCGCTGGCCACCAGCAGCCATCAGGCGGTGGCGCGCTACTTTTGGCAGAACCCGGACCTTCGACTCGCACACGGAGCGGATGTCCGCACCAACGGCATCCTCACCCACGAGGAAATCCTCCGCCACGCCGGCCTTGGCGAGCACACACACGTCTACAGCGTGGACTTGCGCGCCGCCCGCGAACGCCTCGAAGCCCTGCCCAGTATCCGCCATGCATCAGTCGAACGCGAACTGCCCGGCCGCCTCGTCGTCACCGTCGAGGAACGCCTGCCGGTCATGTGGATCGCGTCCGGAAACCCGGCCCTGCGCCCCTACACCACCGACCCCACACAAGGCGCCCTCCTCATCGACGACCAGGGCCATCTCTTTCTCTGCACGGAATTGCGCCCCGAATGGCTCCAGCTCCCGGCCTTGTACCTTCGCCGCCTCGCCCATACACAACCCGGTGTCCAACTGACCTCCGCCCCCGTCCAAACCAGCCTTGATCTGCTGCGGCGCTTGCGGGAAATTCTCGGCCCCCGCGGAGTCGATGTCACCGAAATCGACGCCCCCAACGACTGGTCGCTCGTCGCCCAACTTTCCGACGGCCTCACCATCACTCTCGGATACGACGCCATGGATGAGCAGATCGACCGCCTCTCGCGCGTCTTCGCCGTCGCCGACGAATGCCGTCTTCACTTGCGCACGCTCAACCTGCTGCCCCGCAAAAACGTCCCGGTCACTTTCCGGATGCCCGAAGATTTCGATGATCGAGAGTATCCCGCCGCGCTCGGCGGCCCGATCCCCGCCGCCTCCGGCGCCGGACCGGCCTCCGGCGCCGG
>CAZYHO010000545.1:0-3565 GCA_964647495.1 uncultured Akkermansia sp.
GCTGGCGGCCCAGGTGACCGCGGCATCGGCGTCATTGGCGAAATAGCGTGTGGCCATCGACCTGAGGGTACTCTCTGAAACCGGGAGGTCCGGATTCGCAGCCACGAATTTCGCGGCGGCGGGACTGTCGGCGCGCGCCCATTCGCCGATCGAATTGCGCACGGCCTGATCCCGCAGGTTTTCCGGCAGGGTTGTGGCCCAGGCGACGGTTCCCGGCGCGTCCGTGCGGGCCAGGTTGTGGATGGCGCCGGGCAGAAAGTCCGGAGGCACCTCCGCGGCGCGCGCGCTGACGAAATTCCTGAAGCTTTCCGCATCCGCGAAGGCCCAATGCGAGCCGAGGCTTCCCCAGCCAAATCGATCCAGTGTGTCCTTGCCCTGGGCGAGCGTCCAGTTCACGGCGGCGGCCGGATCTTTTTGCAGCCATTTTTCCGCCAGAGCCTGGGTGGCCTTCATGCGGACGCCTCCGGGCGGCAGGTCTTCGATCAGCGCCACGGCGGCGGCCTGGTCTTTCGCGGACTGGGTGGAAACGACGTTGCCCACTGCGCGGCTCAAGGTCACTCCGCCGAGCCATTCCTGCGCCCAGGCGAGCGCGGCAGCGGGATCGGTGGCGCTGAGAGTTTCGACGTACCGGGGACCGAGGCGCGAGCGTGTGGGCTCGTCCGCTTCCTCGGCGAACCATTTCTGCGCCCACGCCAGGCGTTCCGGTCCGGGTTCTTTGCGGATCTGTTCGCCATAATACACCGTGCGTCCGCCGGCGAATGCCGCCGCTGCGAAGGCGGCCAGCACCGCCTGGCGATCCGCCTCCGGGATCTGCGAGGCCCAGGCGACGCCCTTCTCCCAATCTCTGTCGAACAGGCCGGAGCCATAACCGCGCAGAAAATTCGAACGCGCGGGACCGGGCGGCAGCGCGAGAATCCGCGCACTGTACTGGCCGTCTGCATCGACCCGGCTCCACCGCGATGCGGCCGAGTTATCGTAGCCGGAGATTTCATCGAGATAAGGTGCCAGCCTTGCCGCCAGACCCTCTTCGTCGCGGAACCAGACGCCCAACACGGCTTCGGCGGCTGAATATCGCTTGTCCGCGGGGGCGGACCGCACCGCGACCGCGGCCGCTTCAGGGTCTTTCTTGGCCCAGGCGTGAAAAATGATGGACGTATAGTCGACGCCGGACCGGCCTCCGGCCAATTGCCATTCCCAGCAGGCGGCCGGATCGCGTTCGGCCCATTGCTGCACCAGGCGGGAGACTTCTTCCGATGAAAGCGACGCGTCCTCGAGCATGGCCGCGAAATCGCCGTGCGATGCGGCGCCCTCGCTCAGGCGGAAAAGGGCCAGCCGGCGCGCCAGGCCACCGGGCTGGCGCAGCAGCCGCTCCCGCTGCGCCTGGAGCGAGGCGGTCTGGGAGGCGGGCGGCGCGAGCGGAACGGCAGCCAGTTCGCGCGCAGCGGCGCCGGTCGCCGCCAAGTGCCCGCGCGCCCACCTCCCGCCTTCCCAAGCCACCACCGCCAGCGCCAGACACAGCAGGCCCCATGTCAGCGAACGCGCATAAGAAAATGCCTGTTTCATCGGTGTGTCATTGGTTACTGACCTCTGACCTCTGCTCACAACTCCCCACCCTCAATCATCCCTCCCCGCAAGTGTGTCGGAGAGTTTTTGTCTTTCGGGGGGCGTGAGATGCGTCAGGGCGGCCACGGCGGCCTGTGCGGCGGCGGCGTCCGCGGCGCGCCATTGGCGCAGGACGGCGGCGCGCGCTTCGAGGCGGATCGCCGGGTCGCCGATGTCCGCGGCCCAGGTCCAGGCGGAATCCGGTTCCACGTCGCGCAGCGAACGGGCGAGCTGGTGCGTGGCGGTGTCACGATCGGGGCCGCGCGGCTGATCGGCCAGCCATTGGGAGGCGGCCCAGGCGTCGTATTTGGCCCAGCCTTCCATCGTGCTCATGAGCGAGGTCCGGCGCAGGTCCGCGTCCGGTTGTTGCACGACCCAGGTCAGCGCGGCGTCGGGATCGAGCGCGCCCCAGGTCTGGAAAACCCGCCTGGTTGCCGCGTCGCGCGCTTCGCCGGGCGGCGTTCCTGCCAGCGCGCCGGCAAAGGCGGTGGCCTGGAAGCTCGATCCCGAACCGCTATCAACGTCCAGCATGCCGTCGCCGTATGACATGCGCACGTTGTCCTGGATCACCGCCGCGCGATCCGCCGGTGGGATCGTGGCCAGCAGTTTCTCGAGTTCGCCGGGGACGTTCGCTTTGCCGAAATGACTGAGCAGCGATTCGCGAAAGATATCCTGCCGTGCTCCCGCGTCCTCGATGCCGCTGGCAAAGGCCATCGCGGCCTGCGGATCGGTATTGGCCCAGGTCGTCACCAGACCCGCGAGCGCCCAGCCTTTGGCGTTGGCGGAATCCACATCCTTCAGCCACGCCGCGGTTTCCGCGAGCTGCGCGGCGGGCAGGCCCTCCCACATTTTCCGCAAGACATTGAGGCGGATGATTTCGCCCTCGCTTTTCTGCTCGCGGATGAATTCGAAGGCTTCTCGCGGCGAAAGGCGCCCTTCTTTCATGGCTGTGTTCATGATGTTGACGATGGGTTCGGTATCGGGATACGATCTGTGTTCGCCCGGGATTTTCGCCACCCATTCCACCGCGGCGCGCGGGTCGGTCTTGCCCATTTCCTCGGCGATGCCGGCCACCACCTGATCGCGACCGCTGCCCACGAAGGAATTCGGTCCGGTTTGCCGGTTTTTCATTTCGTCGAGGGCTTTGCGTGTGGCATCCAGATCGGTTTTCGCCAGCAATGGAAGGACGACTTGCAGGCAGCCATTGCGCACGCCCTCGGGAACGGTATTCACCCATGCCAATGCGGAAGCCGGATCGTCTTGCGCGCGCACCCGCGCGAGCACCAGGTAGAGACCGGCATACCTTGGTGTGGCGAAGCGCGCTGTCTCATCCTTCGGGGCGGCGGCCAGTTCGGCGGCCAGGGCTTCGAGTTCCCGCGCATGCCGGCGCGCCAGCTCCAGCCACGCCGCGGAAGGCTTGCTCCTGGATGAGAGATGGGGCAATGGCCCGCGGGCTTTCTGGAACCACGTCCAGAATACGTCCAGGTTTTCAAGCAGCAGCGCCTCGCCGACCGTGGACACATCAGCGGATCGCTTTTGCTCGTCGGTTTCCGACGAAACCACCGCCCACACGGCTTCCATGTCGAGCAAGGCCCATTCGGCCAGCAACCAGCGGCGTCCGTTTTCGCCATCGTCTCCGCGCTCCGCAAAAAACGCCAGACCCCCCGGCGGATCGACCTCCGCCCAGCGCGCGCAGAGCAGTCGGAGCACGATCGGCTTCTCCGGCGAGTAGTCCCAGGCCAGTATTTCCTCCGCCAGCGCGGCCAGTTCAGCGGATGTGGCCGCACGGGCGAATGTATCCGCCCAGTCCTGCCACGCGCCGGACGCCGGCGCGGCTGCCGTCGCGCGCGTGGTTGCCGAGCTTCCGGCGGTCGCCGGCGGCGGCGTTCCCTCTGTTTTCGCGTCCGGCGCGCCCTGCCACCACCCCAGCCCGGCCGACAGCACGGCGACGAAACAGGCGATC
>CAZYHO010000546.1:0-3557 GCA_964647495.1 uncultured Akkermansia sp.
TGTTTCGCGGGCCACCCAAAACTCTCCCTTGCGAACCATCACGGGGTCTGTCTCCAATTCCCATCCGCGTCAATCGGCGTAATGCGCGGTTCCCCAAGCTGTGATCTGTCGCCAGGTTCGCCGGCGGAATGGTGGCTGCTGAGCTTGACTGGAGAATTACAACAATTTGTAGAGAAGAATCTCCCCGGAAGTTGCGTCGCTGACAATTATCACCAGAATCGACGGTAATCCTTCTATTTTGTGAATCTGCCAAACCAATTGTCTTTCCCGTACAGCGTTCGGCAGCGTGACGGCATCCCACGCCCATTGGGGCGTGACATCGCCGTGGGCGTTGTACGCGAACGCGCTCCAGGAGGGGGTGTGATGCCGGAGAAAGTGGAGCCGGAGGCGGTGACGGCGGTGCGCTGGTGGAGGATGTTCACGGTTCGAGTTGTACTTCGAAGTGCACACTGTGTCCAGCCGATTGGCCGTGACGCTGGCCTCCGGCCTGCGCGCCCAATGGGCGTCCCCGCCTGTTGAGAATCGGAATCTGTTGGGTTCAATCATTCCACTCTTTTAACTGCGCCACCCCGGAGGAACTGGCTGCGGCTCTGAAGACGCCGGGCACTCGCTACCTCGCCTGTGATAGCAGGAGCATTGCTATCACTTCTTTGGTTTCGGGGAAGTCCGCCTGGCGACGGCGTCTCCGTTGACGATTTCCATTGTTTCATCGCCCATGCACATGGCGTAGATGCCCAGTTCGGAGAGGCGGTTGATCACCGCCGTGGGGATCGACCAGCAGCCGAGCACGGGAATGACGCGCAAATGGGCCAGATGCGGCGCGAATTCCGCAAATCCCTTGAGTTTTTTCGCGAACTGTTCGGCCAGTTGGAGGTTCATGCTGGATTTTGCCTCGCCCACGATCACCGCTTCCGGTCCCGTGATGACCAGGTCGAACTCCTCCCAGTCCGATGGCGTGTTGGGTTTTTTCCGATGCCAGCGCGTCAGGATTTCCAGCAACTCGGGAAAGCCGAAATACTCCGTGGCCAGACGCCGGACATTCGGCACGAGAATGTCCTCGACGATGGTGCCCAGCTTGTTGGCCAGGTCGCCCCATTGTTTGTTCATTCTCTTGCGATCTTCACGCATCTCGTCCTTGAAGTCCTTCATTTCCTGCTCGAAGCGGGTCATGCGCTCCTCCGCGGCCTTGTTGCGCTCTTCCGCGGCCTTGTTGCGTTCCTCCGCGCGCTTGTTGAGCACAGCCATCTCGGTGATGAACTGGCCGAACAGCGCTTCCAGGCGGTCAACGCGGTCTTCGATGGTGACGAATTCCATAAGCCGAACAAAACAACACTACGGCCGATCGGCCAAAAAGACAAACCGGATTTCGCAGGCCCATCCCTGCCCAAGCTCGCAGCTTTTCGCGCAAAACCGCCGGATACCGGCGGGCTACCGCCTGCTTGAGCGCGTCCAGAATCTTTTGCCGGCGATCCACCCCGCTGCCCGGGTCGGTTGCTTCGACGGCGCGGCGGGCGATGTTACGGAGCGGGGCAGGCATCTGACCCGGGCTGGCAAGATATTTTTCGTCGATGCTGGGAGACCAGGAATTGATCGATTTGACGGCACAATTTCCCACCAGTGTTTGCCGCTGATCGGCCGGGAGCGATTCCAGGATGGAAAACATCCCGGCGGTTTTGTTTTGGTGGAGCGCGCTATGGTAAAACTCGCGGAACGGTCGGTTTTGCGTGGTGGTGGGCAGGGTGGCCGCCGAAGCCACGCCTCCGGCCAGGTCCTTGTCGAGTTCATGCTGATGACCGGCAACCTGCGCCATCTGACGGCCATCGGCACGTGTGGCGTTTTCCCTCGAGCTGGCGGCGGCGGCGCCCTGGGGATCGGTTCCGGCGCACACGCCCAACACGCCGCGCAAGGCGGACTCGCGTTGCGCCGGATCGCTCAGTTCCCTGGCCCCACGCATGAGCCGCCTGGAGATCGTGCCGCGCCCATCGTTCCCCGATGGCCGCGGCAGCATAGTGATGGGAGCCGCTCTCCTCGTTCAGGCCATCCATGGTGGCAGGCGCCTGAGCAGGATCGTCCGCCGCCAGCTGGCGCAACACCGATTCCGGACGATGGCCGCCGATTCCATCGAGGGTGAGCCGGGGAAACATCTTTGCCAGGCGGGCGATCTCATCAGGCTCCATATCCTTCGCGATGTCGGCCCACCCGGGGAAGTCCGCATCGCCCGTGTTTTCCGCCCAGGTCCGGAGCGCCGCGGGATCGAGCCGCGCCAGCGTGGTCAGGAAGGCGTTGAAATAGCCGCCGTCATGCCATGCACGCATCATCTCCAGCGCCCGCGCGGGATTGGTCAGCGCGAGTTTTTCCAGAACGAGTTGCCGCAATGCGCGCCGCCGCGGCGTGTCGGTGATCGCCCGCGCATCGTTCAACAAGGCCACGGTCTTCTCCCAATCGGCATCGCGCAGGCGTTCGCAAAAATGGCGCTGCTCCGCGAGCGCGACGCCGCCCATCCGGCCACGCCACCCGCCAGCGCCGCAGGGCCACATAAAAACAAAGACGGACGACCAGGGGTTCATACGCCGGAGGCAAAGGGCAGGGAAATGGCATGTGGGGTCAAGGAAATGATCGAATGGAACCTGCTTCCGGAGGCCGGCGTTGGATCATGGCAGTGCGTCATGTGTGTGAGGCGGTGGTTCAGCACAAGGCCGACGTGTGCTCACGTCCGCTCAACAGCTTCCCCGACTGAACGATACCGCCGCTCCCGGCAGGTGTCGCGTGCTCCTCACATTTTCCGGATGGCGGCTTGTGCGGATTGAAACGTGGGTGTCCAGGTTATTGCCCTTGAGATGGCATTCCGTCGATGAGTTTGCTGGCGGAACCAAAAACATGACGGCCGTTTGCCAGGGCAGGCTTCATCAGGCGGTAAACCTGACCGCCACGCAGGGACCTGGATCATTTGCAGGAAGATGTCAGGTTTTCCGAGAAAGGGAAAACCGACTTCACCATCAACGAGCAAGAGGGCAGGAACGAAATAGCGATGAATGATACACATGCGAAGTATATGAATGATACATGTTTCATTTCTCGGATGGCTCCTTGGCGCAGGCGAGATTGATCGCCTGCATGGCTATATTTCATCCAATCAGCATTCGCAAATGCAAGGTGCTATCATCGATTGTGCATATCAATATCGTTGATTTCATATTGCATCGAAAATGAGGACAACCAGAATAAAGAAGGGCAAATGGAATTGGATAATAGAGGCGGAATTGTTGACTGGCAACCGTTTTGTGCGACACGCCCCTTCACCGGAGGGGTGGGGCGGGCGCCTCCGGGCACGCCATCGGTCCCCGAGTCTGAGGCCAGGGGGGACCGCCGATTCTCGGAAGACGCCCGAGACGGAATGCGCGAATGCCTGGTGCAAACAAATCGTTCGACTCCTGCTCGAACGCCTCGGGAGAATCGGGAACCGGGCCATCCCCTGCACATGCCAACCGCTGACGCGCCCGGTGGCTCGCGTCCCACCCCGAAGCTTCGCTTTCATGTCTGGGTCCTCGAGCGGGCAT
>CAZYHO010000547.1:0-3552 GCA_964647495.1 uncultured Akkermansia sp.
GGCACCGCCGCACCCGTCGAGGAATTCGCCCGTTCGCTCCCGGCCAGGGACGGCAGGGCCACCGCCTACGTTTGCTCGGGAAAATTCTGCCACCTCCCGACCAGCGACCCCGCCACCGTCGCCGCCCATCTCACCGCCGCGCCCCCGGACCTCCCGTTCGCGGACCACCCCGACCCTTCGATTCCGCCGCCGTCGCGACCGGCCGGCGCCGACTCCCCCGATGACGCCCCGAAGACGCCCTGAAGGCGCCGAAGACGCTCGCACGGCACCAAGCCCCACCCGCATTCGTGCTCGTTACGGCCTTGTCAAATGAACGGGAGGGCGGACACTTTCCAATATATCCGCTCAGTCGTCACTCGCGCCCCCTCATCGCCTGTGACAGTCTGATGAACCGGCTTCTCCATGGCGAGGGTGAGCTTCCAGCGCCTCGCCCGCGATGCCTCTGTACTCATGCCCGATTCTCCGTCCGATCCAATCCACCCACCCAAGTCCGCGCTCCCGGCTCATCGTGCCGAGGGTGAAAAGCCGCGCGCCTTCGCGGACCAGGCGGCCGACACTGCCGGCGGTCCCGACGATGCCGTGCCGCTCAAACCACCGCCGCCCGGATTACGCTCGCCACACTCCAGGGATTCCCTCCCGACCCGGCGCAAAAAAGAACGCGGCCTGCCCGCCTTCACACCGGCCCCGTACCAGGCGGAACAAGCGTCAGGCTTGACGCCGGCTCTCCGCGCCGAACTGCCCGGCCCACGCAATCCCGGCGAGCCCCCGAAATCACATCTGCCCCACCAGATCCATGCCGCCCCCGATCCGGCCGAAAACATGTCCCCGCCTGGATCCGCCGATCCTGACCAGGCCACCGCGCAGTCCCCGGCTGCCCCACGCCCGATCAACCACCGCCTCGGCGAAAACAGGACGCTGGAATTCGTGCGCCAAGGCGCCGTCGAGGTCGACCCTGAGGTCACCGGAGAGTGGGGCGCGGCCAACGACGAGCCTCAGCCAAAAAACCCGCGCACCCGGCCACTTGTCCTCTGGGTCAGCCTGCTCGGCCTGCCGCTCGTCGGCCTCGCCCTCTGGCTCAGCATGGGGCGCCCTGGCACTTCTCCCCCGCCCCGTCCCGCCCCTGTCCCGCCATCGGCCGAAGCAGACAGCGACCCCGTCCAGGAATCACGGCAGGCCGCCGAAGTGGTCACACGATTTCTCGGCGCTTCCACCATCGACGATCTCGCCGCCTTTGTCCGGCATCCCGAGGTCACGAAGCCGCGCATGGAGCAATGGTACTCCGACGCCTATCCGCTCAAGCCGCGCACGGTCCGCGAATTCCGCAGCCGCTCCTTCGAACAGACGATCGACGGCCTCCCGTTCCTCATTCTCAGCATGGTGCTCGACGACCACGTAAGTCATTATATCGCGGTGGAAAAAACCGATGATGGCGGGTTTCTCGTCGACTGGGAAAGCTTCGTCTTCTGGTCCGTCCCGCGATGGCACGAGTTCCTCAGCAAGGAACCCGACGGCGCGCACGAATTCCGCGTCATCGTGAACATCGACACCTACTTCAATTACGCCTATTCGGAGGCGACGGAGTGGTTCTGTTACAAGCTGCTCGACCCGGAAAACTGGGCGCACTGCTGGGGTTATTGCCCGATCGACTCGGAGACGGGACTGGAAATCAACCGCATCATCCGCCGCCGCCGCCAGATGGGCGAGAGTCAGGTCCAGGCCATACTGAAGCTGAAATTCGACGAAGCCGGCAAAGGCCGCAATCAAGTCCTCATCGAGGAAGTGGTGAAGGATGGCTGGATCAAGACCAGCCCCTGATCCACATTCCCCGTCGCCCTTCCGCCGCCCTCCACCGCGCCATGATCCCGCCATCCCTGCCTCCCCCGCATGATCCGGATGCGCCCCTCACGCCTCCAGGCCGGGCTCCTCTGGCCGTCACTGCCCGCCCGTGGCGCGCGGCCAAAGGCCGCGCCTCGGCCAGCGCCGCACCTTCATCGTCAAGCCCCGCGCCCTCGCCGGACTCCGTGCCGCCCGCCGCCGACCCCGCGCGCCGCCAGGTCATTATCGAGTCATTCGTCCAGGACAATTGGCTCAAACCCGACTCCTGACCGCCCCTCCCCGGCCCCCGATTCCATCACTTCTCCAACGCCATCACCCCATGCCCGCCACCCTCGAGAGCGTCGACATCGCCGCCGACATCCGGCGCCTCAAGACCGAACGCAACGCCGTCATCCTCGCCCACAACTACCAGATCAAGGCGATTCAGGAAGCCGCCGATTACGTCGGTGACTCGCTCGGCCTCTCGTATCGCGCCAAAGAAACCAAGGCGGATGTCATCGCGTTCTGCGGCGTCCATTTCATGGCCGAAACCGCGAAAATCGTCAATCCGGACAAAATCGTCGTCCTCCCCGACAAAGACGCCGGCTGCTCCCTCGAGGAGAGCTGTCCGGGGCCCGACCTCGAAGCCTTCCTCCACCGGCATCACGAGAAAAACTATTACGTCGTCGCCTACATCAATTGCAGCGCGCACGTCAAGGCGCTCAGCGACGTGATCTGCACGAGCGGCAACGCGGTCCGCATCGTCGAGCACATCCCCGCCGATCGCAATATCCTCTTCGTTCCGGACGCCAACCTCGGCGCCTGGGTCATGGAACAGACCGGCCGCAAGATGGCACTCTGGCAGGGCGCCTGTTACGTTCACGTCGAGTTCACCCGCGACAGCATCCTCAGAATCCGGAACGAATATCCCGAAGCCCCGGTCGTCGCCCACCCGGAATGCACGTTCGCCGTCCGCCTGCTCGCCGACGAAGTCTGCTCGACCGAAAAAATGGTCCATTTCTGCCGCGATCACCCGGCTGACGCCTTCATCATCGTCACCGAAAGCGGCATGCTCCACCGCCTCCGCCGGGAACTCCCGGACAAGACGTTCATCCCCGGGCCCACCGACCGTTGCGCCTGCGCGGACTGCCGGTTCATGAAAATGAATACCATGGAAAAACTCCAGCGTTGCCTGGATACCCTCCAGCCGCGTATCGAACTCCCCGAAGATCTCCGCCGCCGCGCCGAAGCCCCGCTCCTGCGCATGCTCGAGTGGAGCCGGTGAGCCGCCAGGCTGCCGGCCCAAGCCATACCCCGATGACCGGACCCGGTGACGTCGCCGCCTCCCGCCCCGCCCGTGTGATCACACGCATCGACGACCAGCCGGTCGCCGCCTTCCACACGTTCGGCTCGCCGCTCCATGGCGCCGAACTCTGCTTCCGCGGAGTCGTTCGCGGCCACGAAAACGGCCTCCCCATCACCGCCATCCGCTACTCCGCGTACCTCCCGATGGCCCGCGCCACGCTACGCGCGCTCGCCGAGCAAGCCGCCACCGCCCACCCGGACGCCTTCATCCACATCCACCACGCCATCGGCGATGTCCCCGCCGGCCAGGCCTCCCTCCTCCTCGCCGTCGCCACACCCCACAGCCGCGAATCCCTCGATCTCATCGAACTCCTCATCCACCGCCTCAAGACCGAAGTCCCGATCTGGAAAGAATTCCTCCCCGCCCACTGA
>CAZYHO010000548.1:0-3546 GCA_964647495.1 uncultured Akkermansia sp.
TTGCAGTACTCAGCAGATTCTCCTCATTCGCGTTCATTGGCGTTCATTCGCGGTTGGTTAGACCGTATTGGCCTAAAAGGCGGGACCTCGCCTTGCCGGCGCGCAGCCTGCGCGCTTTCACCTCAAGCGGGCGGGACACCGGCGCCGGGCCAATGGCCGCGTTCCCGCGCCCAGGCGAGCGCCTCTTCCCTGGATTGCAGGCGGCCTTCGAGCTGGAGCGTCTGGATTTCCTCGATGAGGCGGCCGAGCACCGGGCCTTTGGGCACGCCGAGGTTCATGAGGTCGTGGCCATCGACGAGGCGCGGCGGGATGATCGGCTCGCTGGCGAACTCGTCTTGTTTGGCGAGCAAAAACTCAACGTTGTCCAGCAGCCCGTTGCTGCCGAGGCAATCGACGCGGTGGAGTTCGAGTTCGTCGGGGAAGGTGGCGCGGGCCATGAAGCGGCGCAGCTTGGCCGTCCGGAGGCTCTGGACGTTCATGAAGGCCATGTGGTTCGCGACCATCGCGGTGGTGGCGGCGATGACCTCATTCGGGAAGCGGAGCCGGCGGAGGATTTCCTCGGTCATGGTGGCGCCGAGCTTGTCATGTCCGTTGAAGCGGATGCGGCCGGCTTCCTCATCCCAGGTGCGCGTGGCGGGCTTGGCGATGTCATGGAGCAGCACCGCGAGCAGGAGCGGCAGCGAAACGGCCGCAGGCAGCAGCGACAGCATGAGCCGGGTGTGGACGAAGACATCGCCCTCGGGATGGAATTCCGGCGGCTGATCGCAGCCTTTGAGTTCGAGGATCTCCGGGATGATGCGGGCCATCAGGCCGCTGTCGCACAGCAGGTCGAACCCGCGCACCCGCTGCAGATGCATCAGCGTTTTCACGAACTCGTCGCGCACGCGCTCGATCGCGATGTGGGCGAGCCGCGGCGCGTCCGCGCAAACCGCGGCCCATGTGGCCGGCTCGATTTGGAAATCGAGCACGGTGGCGAATCGCACCGCGCGCATCAACCGCAGGTGGTCTTCGCGGAAACGCGCCGCCGGATCCCCGATCGCCCGGATGATCCGCGCCTCGAGATCCGCCCGCCCACCGACAAAATCGAGAACTTGCCCGCCCACCGGATCGAAAAACAACCCGTTGATGGTGAAATCCCGGCGCTGCGCGTCCTGCTCGGCGGTGGTGAAGCGCACGCTCTTCGGCCGCCGCCCGTCCCCGTAGTCACCGTCCTCACGGAACGTGGCCACCTCAAAGTGGTCACCGCCGGAACGCACGATCACGACGCCGAAATGCGCGCCGACTGTCTGGCTCTTCGGAAAGATTTCCTGGACCTGCGACGGGATCGCGCTGGTCGCGATGTCGTAGTCGGTAGGCGCCACGCCGCGCAACAGATCGCGCACGCACCCGCCGGCGAACACGGCCTCGTGACCGTGTTCCCGCAATCGGTGGACAATCTCCTCGGCCCGCGCGCGCACCAGCCAGCAGACCATGAGCCGGCCCCCGCCGCAAGTTTTCCCCAACCGCGCCCCGATCGATGCTCGGGGAACCGCGGATGCAAGCAAAGCGGAGGCTTGTCGCGGCCAAAGGAAAGCGCAATCTCCTCTTGCTATACACGTATAGCGCAGGCAGGTTCGTCTCATGCTCGCCATCCGACTCGATCCCGATATCGAAAGTCGCCTGGAACGTCTGGCCAGGAAGACTGGACGCACGAAGACCTTTTACGTCCGTGAGGCAATTCTCGAACATCTTGAGGACCTGGAGGACATTTACCTGGCCACGCGGCGTCTGGAACGCCCGGCCAAGACCTGCTCCGCCGAAGAAGTGAAGCATGAGCTGGGTTTACAGGTTCGATGAACGGGCGCTGAAAGAATTCCGCAAACTCGGCAAGCAGGCCCATCGCGACATCCTCGCCTCTCTCGACAAACGGATTGCCGGCGAGGGTGATCCCCGCCGCATCGGCAAAGGACTCAAGGCGGACTTGGCGGGCATCTGGCGTTACCGCGTCGGCCACTATCGCATCCTCTGTCAGATCAAGGACGGGGAGCTTCTGGTGTTGGTGGTGGTCGTGGGAGACCGCAAGGACGTTTATCCATAGCAGCCTCACGGCCTCACGGCTTGCCTCCTTTTCCGTTCCGTTTTGAAACGACATGGGGTCTGTCACGTCAATTTGTTAATCAAAGTTAACTGATTTGCCGCACTCCGCGCCCGGCCGGCTTGACCGCCGCGCTGGTGTGGGCGATAGGCGCGTCCCATGTTTGCCGGAGTTCACACCGCCCTGATCACGCCGTTTCGCGGGAGCAAGATCGACACCGCGACGTTCAAGCGGGTGATCGACGCGAATTTTGCGGGCGGAGTGACCGGTGTCGTGCCGTGCGGGACGACCGGTGAATCTCCCACGCTGACGCACGACGAGCACCACGCGGTGATCGAACTGGCGATCAAGTGCGCGCGGGGCCGCGGGCCGGTGATTGCGGGCACGGGATCGAACTCGACGGTGGAGGCGGTTTCGCTGACCCAGGCGGCAGAGCGGGCCGGGGCGGACGCCTCGCTGCAAGTCTGTCCGTATTACAACAAACCATCGCAGGAAGGCCTGTACCAGCACTTCAAGGCAGTGGCCAAGGCGACTTCCCTGCCCGTCATCCTTTACAGCATCCCGGGCCGCAGCGGCGTCGAGATCGGCGTGGAGACCACGGCGCGACTGGCTGCCGATTTCAAGAACATCATCGCCATGAAAGAGGCCGGCGGTTCAGTCGAGCGCGTCAGCCAGTTGATCGCCGCCTGTCCTTCCGGGTTCGAGGTGCTTTCCGGCGACGACAGCCTGACGCTGGCCTTCATGGCGGTCGGCGCGGTCGGCGTCATCAGCGTGGCATCCAACCTCATCCCTCAAGTGATGAGCGACATGGTGCGGCACGCGCTGTTCGGCCGCTACGACGAAGCGCGTGCGCTGCACAAGAAATACTACCGCCTTTTCTCCGCGTTCCTGAAACTCGACACCAATCCAGTGCCGATCAAGGCGGCCATGGCACTGGCGGGTTACGGATCGCCGGCGCTGCGCCTGCCCATGGTCGCCATGGACAAGACCAAGACCGCCTCGCTTCACAAAACACTCAAGGCGCTCAAACTCGCGTAGGGACTCGGCCAAAAGCAATCGCCAATGGATCAAGAGGTGTTGAGAATTGGAAAGGGCCTCAAAGGGACTTCCCCAGGCGATTTGGCGGTTCTCGGGTAGGGCGGCGCATCTTGCCCCGATGGACGGGGCGTCCCCCGCCCCGTCCATCGAGCGTCCCGCTCCTTGTAGCGGCAAACGAGTGCGCAACACGGTGCGAGACGCACGATGTATCCGGCGAGACGCCGGATACCTGGAGTTTGTACATTTTGAGCGGCGGCGGCGGAACTCCAACCTTCACGCACGAATCTGTTGGTGAATCCGGGACACCCACCCGAATATCGGAATTGAGCACTCTTGCTGTTGGGTTCGACCTTCCAATGGTGTCTCGAATAGCCCTTCGGCCATTGTGGTGGGGCGTGACCTCCGGGCACGCAAGCGGTGCCCGAGTCTGAGGC